>JAAYIO010000098.1 GCA_012523385.1 Methanomicrobiales archaeon | reverse complement strand
GAGGAGTGTAGCCACCCCCTGAACCGCCCATTGAACTGCCACTCCCAACATCCATTACATAGACAAATATTACCGCTGCAAGCGCCACCACGAGAAATATCATGAGGATAGAGCCAATATTCTGCGATACTCCCGAGTCGTCCATTACATTACTTAAGATTTGCCACTAGATATACATTTTTAATTTATTATAAGTTTTAAACGATAATTGAAATATGAGGTGAATAGTGTGGCATAAATGCGGTGGACGGGTTGGATGAGATGAGATTCAGAAAAATGCAGGTTCACTTACACAAAGGCAGGGGCATCTTTCAATTCCCCTGTGGGCGGCCCGCGTTAATTGTGATTCTCGGGTGTGCTCGTGACTCATATCATCAGCACATCCAACCATATCTGGTCTTACTGAACAAAAGGGGATTCGTCACTTGTCATGCTTCCTCATCATCCATTTCGGCATCGAGCTGGGCAGCCCTTCGGCATATTTCCGTCAAAAGACCGGATTCAAACGCATTCTCAAGCTCTCCATCTCAGAACCGGTCCTGCCGGATCACGGTGGTGATAAGCTGGAATAGCTGATCCGGGGTGGCAATGGCCAATTTAGTGGGGTCATCACGCAACCCTGTCGCTTCTGATGTAAATTTCCACTGTGGCCAGTTGAAGTCTCTCAGAACCCACCCGAGGTCATAGGCCGACTGAAAAAAAACATCGGCATGGCTGGAGAGACTGAAATATGGCAGCGTAAAAACGCGGGGCTCCCCTTCTTTTGCTTCACTCAGGTTCCAAAGATGAAGTCCTGCTGTTCAAAGATCGGCAGGAATGCCGCAAGGCTGTGGAGTTTTTGTTTGAGTGTTGGGGGTGTATTTTGTTCCATAGATGGAAGACCACCTTTTCTTCGTTGAATCTGAACTAAATAAATGATGAGGGAATGATGAATAAATCAATTCCGGATGCCGGGGTTACGCGAGAAAGAATACCAACCCGTAATTCAGGCAGACATTTTATTTCATTTCGTATCAGATCGTAGTCACAGTCCATAATTGCATGGAGTTTGTATCCAAAATAGGATTTCTCGCCTTTCTTTATCCAGGTCCCGTCTTTGCTTCTTCTCGTCTTTGTCTCACCTCCCCGCGGTGTGTCGGAAGAAGCATGGCCTGGATCTGATTGAATAAAGCATCCTGAATCATACCTTGCTTGATCGTAAGCCTCTTAGCCTCCAGCTGACGTTGGAGTTCATTCCAGATCGGGGTATCTGTTCCGGATTCGGACATTCTTTCACGGAAAAGCCAGATCGTAGATCGGTCGGGTATTTTTTTCAGGTAATCCGGGAAACTGCCTGAAGGAGATACGATCATTTGCCTGTCGCTCACGTTCGGATAAGACAGGTCATGCCATTGCTGCAGAATAAGCATTTTGATCATGAGAATTTCATCCAGATTCGGGCGGCCACCTTTATCGGTTTTATTTGAGTAAAGATCTCCGGGAATTGGGCGAAATTGTTCCCAGTCGATTATTTTCTCTGTTTTTCACCTAATGTATCGCCCAGCTCAGCAATACGTGCGTATTCAGACTTAATTGCAAAATTAAAGAATGTGCTCATGAATTAGTGATCGATCTGGTTCAATAAAGTACTTTTGGTAAAATGGGGTTTATAGAAATTCTCTCCTATTTTTTGTCTTTTTGTATCCCATCCCGAGTTTCAAACAGTTTCAGGAGATACAATTTTCAGGGAAATGAGGGCTTCTCGGTTTTTGCACCCTTTTTTTAATTCAGTCGGAGATGACTGTTTTATTCCCTTTATGGGGGTTTGACACAGGGCAGGGTGATGATCTCTTCAGATGAAAAATCCATTTCAAATAAAGGTTCTAATTACCGAATTGATGATTCACGTGTTTTCCCTCACTCAATATGGAAAATGACCATATTGTTATATACCATGTCGTTCCATCATCCCACGATGGCATTAAAAGGCGAAGTCATTGAAAAGATTGCGGCACTGTTGACCGTTGCATTCGGTTTGGTTGCTGCTCTTGCATGGAACGGAACAATTCAGGCACTTTTTAAAGCAGTATTTGGGGACGCAGAAAGCCTTCCCGCGATGCTGGTATATGCAGTCGTTGTGACCATCATCGCAGTGGTTGTGACGATCTGGATTGGAAGACTATCCGAAAAAGCCAAGGGGTAAGAAAGAGTCTGAACGACCGGTTTAACCGGTATCATCTTTTTTTATGGACCGTTGTTTTTAAATGCATGGGGGCATAACCGGATGGATATTTTTATTCTTGAAAATCATATCATTAAAAAGATGGTTTGAGACAAAAATGGGGTGTGTGCATGTCTAAACAAATGGGCAGACGCCATCGATTACTCGCCCGCCCCAAACTCCTGCACCCGGCCGACCTGCCCGTCACTGAGTCGCACCTTGATGCCGTGGGGGTGGGAGGGTGAGTTTGTGAGGATGTCCTTTACCACGCCGTCTGTCAGTTTTCCGGTTCTCTGGTCATTTTTCAAAACAATTCTGACTGCATCCCCCGGGGAGATATTTCGCCTCTGCCTGCCATCGCGTTTATTTTCCATTTTTCTGTATCTCTCCCGTATGTATCTTTTATCGGTGACTCCTTTATTTGCGGTATCAGGGGAAAAGAGTTCAGGCATAATGAGGTGTGGTCGGTATTCCGTTCTATCGGGCCGTATTTGGATAATTCTGCCTATCCTTTGGGAGGAAATTCTCCGGGAATTCTGCTATGGTCTATTGATTTATATAGTTAAAATTATTATGCTTATAAATAATGTTTGTTCTAAGCTGCATGGGGTGGAGAAAAGTTTAATAGGTATGTCGGTATATATTGTGTGTTGACTTTTCTGCCAGTCCGGGGGGGTGGCAGAGGGGTCAGTAATTCTTTTGTGATTTGTTAATTCGGGGTTACTGTATGGATCCCTGATCTATTCAGGATTATCGCGTTCTTTTTCATTTTGTTGTTTTGAACGGGGTCCCGTCCGGATTATCGCGACTGGTTGAGACGATTCTTTTGATTTATATCTGATGTCTCTGTCATCGTTAAAAAACACAATGTTTTTCTGCGTATGTGGGTGTTTTGACCTTTTTTGGCGGTGCGAGAGATCAAAGTATTAATAGTACCGCCTCCTTAGGATTGGTGATGAAATATGAGAGATATCAGAGTTCTCTGACCGATGCAAAGATACTCATTGTCGAGGACGAGGTCATAATCGCCATGGCCCTCGAAGATTCTCTCCTTGATTTTGGATATGGGGTTGCCGGCCGGGCAACAACGGGGCAGCGGGCAGTTGAACTTGCCATGGAGACCGAGCCCGATCTGGCGCTCATCGATATTCGCCTGAACGGCGATATGGATGGGGTTGAAGCCGCAGAGAAGATCTCCCGACGCCTGAAGATTCCCGTGATCTTTCTCACTGCCTACTCGGATGAGGAGACACTCTCGCGGGCGATATAAACGAGTCCCTACGGGTACCTGATAAAACCTATCCGACCGCGGGATCTCTATACCACCATTGAAACATCTCTCTACAAGCACCGGGCCGTTGTTGCAGAGGAGGCCCGCGTTGCCTATCTCTCTGCGGTCACCACAAAACTTGAAAATCCGGTAGAGCAGGTCAAAGCCAGTCTGGAGGGTCTTGTGGCAAGCATACGGAAAGGTGAGGTTGACCTGGATGATGTGGATATCATCCTGCAGGCGCAGGTGGATGAACTCAATCGGGTCAGAAAAGATCTTCGCGAACTCAATGATACGATATTCCGGGCCTGATGTATTCCCTCGGGATGCCGGTAGCATTAGGTATTTTGAATAACCGAGAGGGAATGGTATAGAGAGATACCATGACCCGCGGAATTGATATGACGCAGGATGCAGTCGGGGTGTATGAGCCTGCATACCCACTGAATCTGGATGCCACCCTCTCCTGCGGCCAGCTTTTTCGATGGAAAAAGGGAGAGAACACCTGGCAGGGGATAGCGGACGGCAGGTTCATCACCATCCGGCAAAAAGAAAACCGGCTCTTTTTTTCTGGCTGTTCTGAGGCATTTCTTGTCTCGTATCTTCACCTCGACAGTGACTATGATGCCATGGTATCCGGATTCTGCTGTGACTCGCACATCTCTGATGCTGTCTGTCGCACTGGTGGTCTGCGTATTGTCCGGCAGGATCCGTGGGAATGCCTCATATCGTATCTCTGTGCGCAGAATGCCAATATCCCGTTTATCACCCGGATGATAGAAAACATCTGCCAAACCGCGGGAGAACCCATTTTGGCACCAGACAAAACCGTGGGCTATGCCTTTCCCACACCAACGGCCCTCTCTCTTCTCACCCTTGAAGAGAAACGTGGGTGCACCCTTGGCTACCGGGCACCCTATATCCACAAAACCACTGCCGCAATTGCGGCAGATCCTGAATGGGCGAACCGCATCCGTGAAATGCCCTTTGAAGAGGCCCGCCGTTCACTCATGACCTATCCCGGTATCGGCCCCAAGGTGGCAGACTGTGTGCTCCTCTTCGGGTTTCAGAAATACGAGTCCTTTCCGGTGGATGTCTGGATACGGATGATCATGCACCGTCTCTATGGCATTGGTAATCCCGCAGTTTCTCTTACTCCCGCAGAATACGAGCGTATCCGCCGGTTTGCCCAAGAGCATTTCGGGCCATATGCCGGGTATGCTCAGGAATTTTTATTTGCGGTTCGTGAGTCCTATACTGACGGGAAATTCTAAACCCATTCTTTGAAAGCGCCTTAAAGCGCCTTAATGAGATGCAAAAAAGAGTATCAGGTGCCTGCATTCCAGGAATGCAGGTAGGTATCCTGTCCATCTGAGAGTGTATCGATGGTAATCCCGAGGGATGCCAGTTTGAGGTTTGCAACGGTTGTATCAATCTCGTAGGGCACCTCATAGACACCGCCCTTGAGGCTGGCACCGTTTTTAAACATATATTCCGTGCAAAGCGCCTGCAGGGCAAAGGAGAGGTCCATTACCTCCACCGGGTGACCCATGGCCTTTGTGTTGGCAAGGTTCACGAGTCGCCCTTCGGCAAGCACACTGATGCGCTTTCCGTTCACCATGTAGGTGTCGATGCTGTCGCGTTTCTCTATACCTTGGGCATGTTGTTCCAGCCACGGGATCTCAATCTCCACATTAAAGTGGCCAGCGTTTGCAAGAATGGCACCGTCTCTCATCAGGGGGAAGTGCTCGCCTGTGATGATAGAGGTGTTGCCGGTCGTTGTGACAAAGATATCTCCGATGACTGCTGCCTGGTTCATCGTCATCACATGGTAGCCGTCCATATGTGCTTCAAGAGCACGGCGGGGGTCTATTTCGGTGACGATCACCTTGGCGCCAAGACCATGTGCCATCCGTGCGAGGCCCCGTCCACAGTAGCCGTATCCCCCCACCACAAACCACTTGCCGCCGACGAGGGTGTTTGTCGTGATCATGATGGAG
>JAAYIO010000097.1 GCA_012523385.1 Methanomicrobiales archaeon | reverse complement strand
TATCACCGACAAGACCGCCGGCATTATAATCATTAGCATGGGTAATACCCGTTGCATAACAGTTCGTTATGGTGCCGTAATTAGACCCGACAAGACCGCCAGCATGCTCGTGAGATGCTTTGGCATTGCCCGTTGCAAAACTGTTCGTTATGGTGGCAGTTCCATTATTCCACCCGACAAGACCGCCGGCATCAGAAATAATAGCAGTGGCACTGCCCGATGCAGAACAATTCGTAATGAGACCATTATTTACACCGATAAGACCGCCGGAATAATATTGAGTAGCAGTGGCATTGCCCATTGCAGAACAATCAGTGATTGTACCAAAGTTATAGCCTACAAGTATCCCGACGTTATCTCGTCCGCTCACACCCGCATCACCTGCGTGAACCGTTAAATCCGTAATCTTTCCGCCAGACCCAAGATAGCCAAAGAGACCAATATAATCGAAACCACTTTTACCAATCGTAAAATTGCTTATGATATTACCCTGACCATCAAAAGTGCCGGCGAACATATCGTCTGAATTCCCAATCGTCTCAGTCGGACTTCCGCCGGAGAGTGAGATATCATCCGTCTGAATGAAATGCTTGCTCCAATTCCCGGAATCAACAGACAACGCGATCAGATCAGCAGAATTGTTTATCTGATAGGGATCACCCGATGAACCATCACCGCCACTATACGCACTAACAACACCCGTTAGGGCAAACAGTATCGAAACCACTGCAAAGAAAATGATTTTGCCGCTCAAATAGCGCTGAGAAGACTTTCTGCCGGTTAAATGACCTGAGACGGGTGCCATTGCCACTACCACCACCTCTCAGTGTAACCAGTTTTCAGACCATACAGCACCGCACAACAAAGGGCCATTCCAGCGGCAGAATGTGCAGGTACAGACGGAACCAAAACACCGGCGCAACAAAAGAATACGAACCCAAGAGTCAGATACGTGAGGAATGAACTTTTCAGACTGAGAAATAGGTTTACCCTATTATAGAGAGCCGAGGGGGGGAAGTTACTCATCCTTTGGTTCTGTCGCCATTCCATATAATAATAGAGATTATATCCTTTAATTGCCGTAAGAATCAGGTCTCAATCAATCATAGACCATGTTAAAAGCTTAAAATTCGAAATTCACCCCATAAAATCCATTATCGGAAGTTTCGAGAATTAATCAACCACTTCATTTTATTAAATATATATTAGTGCCGATGCCTGCGACCTCCTCGGAGTGAACAGATATCATCGATAGCGCCATCCCAAAACAGATCATCATACTCGCAATACCATGAAAATAGTACCACAGGCAAAGCAGATCGAATACATAAATTCCCTTTATCTGTCCTCCATGCCACAGACGTTAACAAGGTATGAATCACTGAATGAGAGAAAGGTATTAGCATCAGGAAAACAGTCCACATACAGGAGTGAGCAGATGGCCAAAGATAGCACATTTTCCCTGACCCACGTAGATACGGTAATGGCAGAACTGGTGAACAAGACCGATCAAAAAACCCTTGCAATCTGGGCCATTAGCTGTGTTGAACGCGTTCTGCCCTACTTTGAAGTGCAGTATCCGCACGACAAACGCCCCGCAGACGCAATCAAAACACTCCAACAGTGGATACAGACCGGAATATTCAGCATGGAGGTGATCCGCAAAGCCTCTCTTGATGCACATGGAGCGGCCCGCGATGTGGGAGAGGATAATGCCGCCCGTTCCGCCGCCCGTGCAGCGGGACAGGCAGTCGCCACCGCCCATGTCGCCACCCATTCCCTTGCTGCGGCAAAATATGCCTTGCAGGCCATATACCGTTCCACAGAACCCTCCGAATCCAATGTCGCCGTCGCAGAGGAACGAGACTGGCAATATCAACAATTACAAAACCTCAATAGGAAATTTGGGAGAGTAAAACCCGATGCAGATAAGAAAAAAGAAGAGGAACAGGTGCCGTGATCTCATGACAAACGGCTAACAAGGCATCGGATTATGCGGGATACTTATCAGATACCATCCCCGTAGTCATGAGATAATCCCATTAGATTCCCCGAAACCCCCATGCCGTCTTTCAGAAAGATGGGGAACCACACACCATTTCATTCCCCCATATCCGCCAAAAAATCCCTGATTATGTGTATGAAGTCAGGGGGTTTGAGATGATGATGGTGTTCTCTGTGATGGACGCGTTTTTCACGGAACCGTTTGGAAGAGGGAAGCAAATCCGCCGAAATAACCCGGAATAAAAGAGTTCATTCAAAATTCTACCCCATTAATACCCCCCTATCTACGATTTGGAAACGTAAACCCTACAGATATCTGATTTGGATGCAATTATTTTAGGATTCCCGGATGCAAGAGGATTATAAGCCCTAATTCGGATTATTTTAATTAAAATCGGCCGGATTCAGGATATTTCGACAATAACGCATCTAAATCAAAAACCGACACATTAAATTCAAATGCGGCTGGATTGAGCTCATTAACTGATTTAACCCTAAATATGAGTGATTTGGCATAACATATATATGGGAGGAAGAAGAGAATACTGGTTAACAGAGACCATACACTGGTCTTTGTTTCATACCGAACGACTCATTCTGGTTGTATTTTTATGATAAAGAATCCACTAAATCGGCAGCAGATTGCTGCAAACATCTTTTTTTCTTCACCTGCTCCACAAACAAAAAATCGCAACGGGCACATTTCCCTTCCAAATAATTCTCATTCCACCGGACGGCGAAGAGCATAATGACGCGTGATACCCTCACCCGTCTGGGCTCATCATACGTCCAGCACGGTTCCTTAAATGACCGCGTCTATCTGATGGACCTCGCACCACAGGACACCGATATGATAATCCCCGCGATGGAGAGAATGGCACAGAAGTATCACTACTCAAAGCTCTTTGCCCGGGTTCCTGACTCCGCAAAAGACCAGTTCTGTGCCGCCGGATATCAAATCGAGGCACACATCCCCGACATGTACGGGGGAAGGGAGGACGGTTGGTTTCTGGCACGCTATCCCGAACCATCCCGGGCCGACCCCGATGAACCCCGCACACTCACCGAAGATGTGCTCAAAACGGCGAAGGCACGATCGAATACCCGCAAAAATACGTGCCCCGCACCCGGGTTCGTGATTGAAGAGAGCGACACAGATGATGCGGATGCACTCGCAGACCTTTATACCGATGTCTTTGAGTCCTATCCATTCCCCGTCCACGACCCCGCCTTTCTCCGGGAGACGATGGATGATGGCGACCGCTATTTTGTCGTCCGAAAAGATGACCGCGTAGTGGCAGTCTCGTCTGCTGAGGTGGACGCCTCTGGCAAAAATGCAGAGATGTCGGTTGCAACGCATCCGGATTATCAGGGAAACGGCCTCTGCCCTGCTCTTCTCTCAGCGATGGAGAAGGCGATGCGGCGTTCCGGGATACTCACGGCGTATGCCATTGCACGGGCGGCCTTCTATCCGGTCAATATCACCTTTGCCCGTGCCGGATACCGGTTCGGCGGGACACTCATCAATGATTCCCAGATCTGCGGTGGACTCGAAAGCATGAATGTCTGGTACAAATCTCTTAACGGGGAAATTACCCCGTCACGGGGATAACGAAAAAAGGGGGGAGGAAAGATGCGATGGTTACCATCCATACTGCCCGGACCCTGTATCATAAACCTGATACCAAAATTCCCTATTATAAGTGTCTTTTTTCAGAGATGATCTTCACCTGATCAGGGTATCCATTTCGTCAGTGAGTCTGCAAGAAACGTTTTTACATTGCAGAAATAGTTCAAAAAAAGGATTCGGATATATTTCCCCATCCATCAGGCCGGAATCAACGTAAACGTGGGAGCCTGACCTTGTGTCCAAAGATCGTACTGAGCAACCGCAACCCACTGGTATGCAGTGCCATCTTTCTTGACCGACAAGAACGAATAATGTGCGGTAGAGCGGTCCCCGGCAGCATCCAGCTCCACTAATCCAAAGAAGGGGGCGTTGACCGTCTTTGCCATCTTTACTAACGCAGTCTTCAACTCCGAGACATCCTTGGAATCTGTCTGTGTACAAACCATGGCTACAATCCAGAGGGTATCGTAGGATACCAGACTTGACCCGATAGGCTGGCGACCCAGTTTATCCTCTATCTTGAGATTGGTGGCCTCCTGGCCGGGATTCAAATGGGTATCCCCAAACATCGGGGCTGTGAACTTCGTCTGCTCTGCAAAACGGGCAGCAACACCGGGTGTCGTCAATGAACTGAGCAGAATCTTTCAATCGCATCCATACCACTGAACCTGCGTGAGGTTCCCGGTTTCTGATGCCGCCTCCATGATTGCTTTCGCCTCATCAAAGGT
>JAAYIO010000096.1 GCA_012523385.1 Methanomicrobiales archaeon | reverse complement strand
TACAACGCCATCAATCACCCGTTCCATGATAACGACAGCAGTGGCATCACCCACCGGAACATTTGCGCGATACAGCTCATGAATTCTGACCGGTTCCCCTCCTGCCTGTGAAGGGGTGATGGCAGCGACGAGAAGATTTGCAAAGACTGCGTTTAGGGCATGGAGAAAGGGGACATGATACCCAAGTGACTGTGACATCATCTTCATTCTCATTCCCCATGCCACCAGTGAAATCATATGAAGCACCAATGCAATCAAAAGAAATGTGTAGTTGACATCGGTCAGATAGGTGATGGTCTCGTCATCGATGGTAAACCAAAGAACACCCGCAAGTACAATGGTGCTAAAACCAAGAGAGAGACCCAACCATTTCCACTGTGAACGTTCCATGAATTATTTATCTCCATTCCTGAAAAAACCAATGATTCTAATTAATTTGGCTCTGAAACTATAAACCCTTTTTACTTTACATCGTAAACAATTCGTGATTTTCTTCGACCCTGAGGATACCGATGCGCACACCGGCATCAATCCATCCGTATGCATAACTGATACGCGCCAATCCATCTGCGAGGTTACTATGTGCAATTTCCGTTGTACCTTCATGGTAATGCTGGTGTGCAATCCTGCAGAGTTCTGTTCCTGCCAGATTAAGGGGAAGTTCCGGTTCAGAATTAATGCAGACCGATACTAATGCCGTGGTAAGCATTCGTTCGTATCTCAGGGTCTTCTCGGAGAGATGATCCGATAGGGTTTCGGGTATCCCATCTTTAAATCCGGATGGAGGAACACCCGTGGGAAGACTCACAGGAAAACTTGCGATAAGACCTGCTTTAACGCCTGTGTCAAGCCATCCGTTTCCATAGGCAAAGGATGCAAGAGCATTTACTTCGTCGTTTTTCTCGAGAAAAACAAAACCATCTGAAGCATATGCCTGTGCCATCACCCGAACATCTTTGGCGGCAGTGGCAAACCATGTGTCCCCGGGAACGACAATCTCTGCTCTTTCTGCCTTTTCAAAAAAGGTTTTGCCGTATTCCTCAATCATGGTAACCAGCAAATGTCCGGATATAGTCTTCCTCTATTGGATGAAGACTTGCCGGGACGATGAGAACATGGAGGGGCATGCCAAAATCAGCTTTTAGAAGGGTTTTGGCATCTCCTGCAATAACCGTTGGATTCTCACTCCCCGCACGTGCAATGCCGATGAAGAGTCCGGGTAATGCGGCGTTTTTCTTGTCTGCCATTTGAGATATCAGGCTTATTGCCTCAGCAATGGTCATGTATCTCTCCGACTGGATATCCAGATACACGAGGGTATGGAGATGTAATGCAAGGTTTGCGGAAATAGTTTCAAACGGGGTAAGGGGAAACCAGTTTTCGGCAGGAAACGGAACCGAGCATGATTTTCCAAACCGATAGTTCTGTAACCCTGAAAGCCCGCATACCGCACTGATAATGGAGGAACAATGAATGATCTCTGTCTTTACTCCCCGTTCAGCGGCACGTATCCTGAGGTCGGCATGCGTGGTTGAAACCATCGGGTCTCCCCCGGTAAGGAATACCACCAACCCATCTTTTGCGTATTCAAGAAGATTATCCGGATGCTGTTCAACATCCTCCCGTCCCAGAACAGTTATGGTTTTACCATACATGTCCTCAAGCTCGCAGATTTTAATCCCCATCAGACTGGAGGTATATCCTTCCAGAAAGACGTGATCTGCTTCCCTGATTTTTCTGAGACCTTTTAGGGAGATATCTTCCCCGTCATACAGACCTAGTCCAACGAATGAGAGCATTTTGATCACCTGTCTATTACGTATAGGAGATTTGGTTTCAATAATGGTAGTGGTTAAAAGAGAGATTGGTGCATCTCTTCAGGCTTTGTCACGTCGTATTAGCGCAACCATTCAGAGAATAGAATGATATTAATTACTTGTGATGCAAAAGTTGTATCCATCTTATTGACGCACATACATAGAAACCCACAGATGTTGTTGCAATAACAAGAATACAATGCATTTCAATAGAACTGGGGATTTAGGAGGTTTATGTTCCGCTATATCTATGAGAGATTTTTGATACGGGGATGCGTAGATATTCCCCACCACATATGCATTATGCTCTCAGAAGATGACATGCGGCGTGCACCGGAAAAGATCGTTCAGGTAATTACGTGGAGTAAAGAAAGTGGCGTGAAATCCCTCATTTTTCATATTGATACCGATACTCCTGATACTCTTGTCTCTGAGATCACGGGAATTACCGATTCCTTCGGATCGGTTCGTGTAACGCTGTATTCCCCGAAGGGTAAGACGTTCCTTCATGATGGAACAGCGCTTCCGGACACTATTATCGCTGTTGGCATGAGCGGCAGGGAAGAGATTGTTCGTTCCGTCCGTGAAATTGCAGAAGAGGGGATCGCCCCCGATGAAATCGATGAAAAGATGCTTGAATCTCATCTGATGTTTCAATATGAACCGGATTTCGTGATTAAAACCGGAGATAACCACCTGATTGATTTTATGATCTGGCAGTCTGTGTACTCTGAACTTTTTTTCACGGATGTCAACTGGCAGACCTTTAGAAAAGTTGATTTTTTTCGGGCAATACGGGATTATCAGATGCGCAAACGGCGTTATGGGAGATAACCGCTCTTTACCCGTTCGTCATACACCCGAATGCCTCTTAGTAGATCGATTTTCCTAAAGAGGGGCCAGTACGGCGCACAGAAGTAGACTGCAGATTCGTAGCCGCTCGCAAACCACGGGAGAAAATTCGAGGTTCGTTTCTCATTTCCGGTGCGGATGATCAGATCAACAGGAGGGAGATGCAGGTCTCCCCGAATCTTTTCGTCAAAAAGATCTTTGGTGATCATATCAAGCGTAATTTTCTTTGTCTGGAAATCCCTGATAATCTCCCGCGCAGCGCCCACAATTTCATTTCGCCCTCCATATGCAAGAGCAATATTTAAATGAAATTGGGAATAGTCTTTTGTTACCTCTTCTGCTTCAATGATGGTTGCAAGCAGATTATCCGGAATGAGGCTACGGTCTCCTACTACCTGCAAACAGATCTTATTTGAGTGAATCCGTGGGTCTGTTTTCACTGCTCTGAATTTTTCAATAAACAGGGAAAACAGTTCATTTAATTCTTCATCAGAGCGGTTAAAATTCTCAGTGGAAAATGAGTATAATGTCACATTCCGGATGCCAATCTCCTGTGCCCATTCAAGCAATTCCTCTGAGGTCTGTGCACCCTTACGGTGTCCGTATGAAGTGGCTTTTCCCTGAATTTTTGCATACCGCCGGTTTCCATCCTGAATAATAGCTATATGGCTGGGAACGTTTGTAATGCCCTTCATCAGATGCCGTTCGTAACATTGATTCACAATGTCCCTGAGGGTCACAGCGGAATAACCTCCACAATGATACCCCAACCGGGGTATCGTTCAATGATATACTTATTTCCGGGGAATTCATCGGGATGTTCTGCAAGAATGTACCAGGCTGTCTCGATATTTCCATCCCTCTCTTCCCACATCCCCTCTTCGATTTCATGGTGCTGACCCGAATATTCCCAGACGCCGTATAGTAGGGTACCGTCATCGGTGACCTCTTCAAACTGGCGTCCGGTAATTTCTGCAGTGCGAATCAGTCGGTTTCTGAGTTGCACAGAGTCTTTGAAACTGGATGAGCACCAATGCACCTTAGGGTTTTTGAGAATCTCCTCTGCCCAAACCTCTGCACCCTCGACGGCATTATGATAATTGTCTTCCAGAGAGTGGTATCTCTCTCTCATGGCGTCTGCGTTTGTTTCGCTCCATTCCAGTTCATTGATGTTGAAATAGTCAACCATCTCAACGGCGGGAATGAGATGATTTAGTCCGGGTAATGACGGCACTTCAATGGTGACTTGAAACCCGAGATTCTTTGCCGTGCGAATTGCTGCGGGGAATGCAGAGGTCTGAAAGTTTTCCCATAGTTCCTCGGGGAGATGAAACCGTATTTCATCCACACAGTCTTTGAGAAGGAGGAGAATATCTTCCGTCGGCGCCATGCCGGTGTAGAGATGAATATTGAACTCCTCTCCATATTCCTGTTTCAAAAGGGTGCAGTAATGGTGTACCCGCTCAGGTACGAGGAGGGGTTCTCC
>JAAYIO010000007.1 GCA_012523385.1 Methanomicrobiales archaeon | reverse complement strand
TCTCACGGCAAAGGATTTACCGTCAGCTGAAATAACAAATTCCATCGGGCCGGTTGTCTCGGGCGCACCACTCTCATACCAGGTGCCAATGAGCGCGTCTTTCTGAACCGTTCCCGTGACTGACCCAAGGTAATTTTCCCGGGAGTCAGCAAAGGTTCCGGCATAGGTTCCAATGACCGATGAACCCATCTGAGTAAACGTACTATCATCCCCGGAGATCATATCCGCGTCATCATCAGATCCCAAGTCGTCGTCCATGTGCCGGATCAGGATTTCGCATCAGCATCAGGTGGTTCCGGGGTGATAGTGGATCTATTAATGCAGGCGGCCACCATCAGCATGAGACAGGCAAGGCCGAGAAGGGCAATAATCCGTGCATTTTTCATAGAATATTTTACTATTACCTCAAACCGGGCAATTAATCTTTGAAAATAGTATTCTGCGATGCTGTCAGCCTTTAGAAAGACCGCAATGCATCCCCTCAAAACAGGATATCCCCGCAGAAACGCGTGTGTCAATGCAATTATGTGTCCAACGAGAATGTCGATACCTGACGTATGCAGGAAAAAATAGTTGTATGGAAAGCAGATACCGCAGGCACCGATGGCAACGCCTTCTAAAACACAGCATGCTTCCGGAAAAATCATCATCGATGTAAGTGCAATCTCTGTTCGTATTGGAAATACAGGAAAAATGGATATCAGATACCAAATATCCGGTTTTCATTACCGAGGCATCGGTGGATGAAGTGGTTATTAGACGGCCGCGTTCGCGGGCGCAAGGATTGCGGCCTCCTGCCCCGGGACGACAATCCCGAAATACCAGCCCAATACAATGGCGATTACCACAATCGAGAATTGGCAAAAAAGGGATGGCGAGATCAGATAAACGCCTGACTATTCTTTCCGGACACCGTGCCAGAGATACGTAGTATTTGTCACGCCATCTGCGTAGTTCTGGTCGGTAGTCCATGTTCCGGTGAAGGCATCTCCATTAGCAAACAGGATGAATTCAATGGTTCCGGTGAGGGTACGTGAGTCATCGGTCTCAATCCAGGTTCCGCTGAGTTTCGTTCCATCTACGGTGCCGCTCAAAGACCCCGTAAGATTACCCATGACATACGGATATGTTCCGGTTACGGTTGTTCCCGTCTGGGTTAATATCAAATCGTCAGTTGGTTCCAGAGTTGCGTGGTTCGCGGTGCTCCATGTCGTGCTCCATGTACCACTCCATGAGGTATCCGGTGTGCCGGGAGGCGACGGAGGTATATCAGTTACACAGCAGGCAGTCATCACCACGAGACCGATAAGGAAGACAAGGATAATGAACCATGATTTTTTCATAATCTCTCTTTTAATCATTGGGTTCATCAATGTAATTACATCTGTTAAAATACCCTGCGCACCGGGAGTGCCAAAGGGTAAAAAAGAGATTTAATACCCGGTCTTTACCGAGAGGGGACTATCAATATCGAGATACTTACCGGTTTGTCTGGTGTATTGCGGCCATGGGATCATAGGACCGCCGTTCGGGTTACCGGTCTTTGCAAACCGCGTCCACGCCTCAATCAGGGTATCGGTCACAAAAGGGTCTGCGTTCATCCTCGGGCCGAGTCCAAAGAGGAGGAGCGTTTCACTGCCATGGAATGCCCCATGTTTCTGGCCATACGCGTTTGGCATAACATAGGAGTAGCGGTACAGGTAGGTGTCAGGGGAGAGGTCTGCCATTGATTCTGCAGCAAACTTTGCCGAATAAGCAAAATCAACGTCGGTCATGATCTCTTTGAGCCGAATCTGGACTTCTTCAGGGGAATTTGCAGGATAGCGTGCGAAAACCTGATCTGCTTCTGTGCCGAAAGAGTCTCGAATCAGGGATTCATACTCTGCCACACTCATGTCTGCATCGTCAGAGAGTGTCTTGCCGTCATCGGCATTTGACCCGATAATAAAGGGAACCGGATTCTGTTTTCGGAGAGAGAAGATGGTATTGACCGAGTCAGAAAGGATATATCCATCGATATTTGGCACGAATTCAAGGTTATGCGTATTATGCCACGCACTTTCGGGCCACGGGGTCGCATCGATGATATCTTTTACACTCACATTTCGCATCTGTTGGATGGCATCCGGCCCTGAATACCCGAGGCTTGCAGCGTAATTCTGTCCGAACTCTTCTGCATCGGCTTTGGTATGGATGATATTAATGGTTGGGCCGTTCGTCCAGTAGGGGCCGCTTTCAACCAGTGCCTGCTTGTAGAGCCCTTTGCTTCC
>JAAYIO010000095.1 GCA_012523385.1 Methanomicrobiales archaeon | reverse complement strand
GTGCCGACTCTTGAAATACTCTGTTCATTCTACGACAACGATGGAAAACCTCTGGAAAGTGCACCCGGATATGTTTTGAAAAAGGCGAATGAAGAGTCTACCAACCAGGCCGGTGCCTCCTTCAATGCCCTTGGAGAACTGGTATATTACGTCATCAGTAAGAAGGTAGCACTCTACCCCTGGATCGACCAGCGGGGATACCACACGTCAGAACCTTTCGCAAAGTTTGAAGGCCTGCGTCTTGAGGCAATGAAACTGATCGCTCAGGCGGGGGGGAAAATAAAATATGGACACTCAGAAGTCGGCTGTTTTTCGAGTGGAGACAAATATTATGAACAGCATGAGATTGAATTCCTCCCTACCGAGGTCGAAGAGGCCGCAGAGCAGTTGATCATCGCCAAGTGGATTGTCCGAATGCTTGGATTCCGGTATGGTGTTGAGATCAGCTATGCACCAAAGATCGTCGTCGGAAAAGCGGGAAGCGGTCTGCACTTCCACATGCTCGCTGAAAAAGACGGCAAAAACCTGATGGTTGAAGATGGTGTGCTCTCTTCGATGGCACGCAAGATGATCGCGGGTATCCTTGACGCAGGTGATGCTATAACTGCCTTTGGAAACGGTATTCCAACCTCATATCTCCGTCTGGTTCCGCATCAGGAAGCCCCGACAAATATCTGCTGGGGGGACAGGAACCGTTCTGTGGTGGTGCGTGTCCCGCTCGGATGGATTGGCGGCCATAATATGGCCTATGACGCAAACCCCAATGACTGTATGTGTGAAGAAGAACGGCCTTCCAAGCAGACATTTGAATACCGGGTAGCGGATGGTTCCGCAGACATTTATCTGACTCTTGCAGGGCTCATTACCGCTGCACTGCACGGCATTAACATGCCAAATGCACTTGAATATGCTCAGTCCCTCTATGTTGATGCAAGCATATTCAAACCGGAGAACAAGGAACGGCTCGGTCAGCTTCGGCAACTGCCTGCCTCATGCTGGGAATCTGCTGATGTGCTTGCAGAAAAACGCGGTATCTTTGAAAAGGATGGGGTCTTCCCTGCGGGTATGATTGATAACCAGATAGCCACCCTGAAGGCATTTAATGACAAAGGGATGAGCGAAAAGCTCTACGGAAAGAGTGATGAGATTGCTGAATTGGTACAGAAATATATTCATATTGCGTGATTCTGGGTATATTTGTGCAATATTTTTTTTTAAAAATCCACGTTATATTTGGCATAATTCATCGGGGGTTGGTTCGCACCCAAAGACCAAAACCCTCTTTTGATGTGCCTGTTAAGGAATTTTTAACTATTTTTGTGTGAATGCATGCCCGTAGATGCGCCGAATTTAAGAACTATTTGCACCAAAACGGCAATTTATTGGGTTTTTCGATTCTGCTGATAACACTTTATAAAAACTGAATGATGTATTCTGGTTCAAACAAACATACCGTGCTGTCATATGAAAATTTGCTGTTTGGTTTGTTCGGATTGATGATTTATGAATTGAAACAGAAATAATCTCAATTTTTGACGAAAGTATGCAATGTGACTGTATCAGATTTATGCATTATTCGTTAATGGATATGCGCACAGAAAGTTAATCTATTGTAATTAATTATTCTAAACATAAACAACAATTATTTATCTGATGTTTTGAAAATGAAATATCGATAATTACATGGATCAACCGAAAAAAATTGTAATAATGGCCATAGTGATTTTAATGGCCGTCATTTCTGTAGCTTTCTACATTCAGAACGCCCCGCCTGCTGAAGCAGGGATTACTACCCGTACGATTACTGATATGGGAGGCAACCAGGTTCAAATCCCCGCAGTAGTAAAAAGTGCCGTAATAACCTGTTGTGGGGGCGCAAGTCATGAATTTGCTGTTCTTGGAGCACAGGACCTTATAATCGGTCAGCCTAAAAAATGCATTTCTGATAATCTTCTGGTAATAATGCCGGAGTTCGCAGATACACCTGATGTGGGTTCCTTTGACAATGTAAACGTGGAGGATATACTGAGACTTAATCCGGACATTGTGGTTGGAAGTGTTACGGCAAAGGAAGGAAATGGAAGGATTAAGGCTACTGGGATTCCCGTAGTCGAGGTTCTTACCGGAAAGGCAACACTTGAGACTCTCCCGAAAGAGTTTGAAATGGTTGGCATAATTCTTGGAAGAGAAGAACAGGCGAATAAATTGGTTTCCTACTGGGATGAGAAACTCGCGCTGGTTAAGGACAGGACTTCTCACGTTCCTGAAAACGAGAGAAATAAAGTTTATTACATGCTTGGGGGTACTCTGCATACAAACGGGCGTAGCTCTTGGGGCCATTCTTTCGTTACTGCTGCAGGCGGTATCAATGTCGCGGAAAGTATTGATGCTAAACGGGATATTGTCATTGAAGAACTTCTTAATTGGAACCCTGAGGTAATCATCACCAGCAGTAATGAAGGAGTCTACATAACGGCCGATGAGGTAAAAGATAACGCTCAGTTATCAGATATTCACGCAGTTAAGGACAATAAAATCTACGAATGTCCGGTAGGCACATTTTGGTGGGACAGACCGTCCCCTGAGAGCCCTCTTGGC
>JAAYIO010000094.1 GCA_012523385.1 Methanomicrobiales archaeon | reverse complement strand
TTGCTGCTCTATCCTATGAATGCACTGGTAAATGATCAGCTCAAACGGATGCGTTCACTTCTTGAAACAACACCAGACATCACGTTTGGCAGATATACGGGCGAAACACCGGAAAAGCAGAGAATGGCAGTAGAAAAACACAGAAATCTGCATGGATGCGATCCTCTGGTAAATGAGATGGTATCCCGTGAAGAAATGCGGCAATCCCCGCCACACATTCTTCTTACCAACTATGCCATGCTTGAGTATCTGTTGTTGAGGCCAACTGACAATGTCTTTTTTGATGGTGATGATGCAGACTCATGGAGATTTATCATCCTTGATGAAGCCCACACCTACAATGGTGCAAAAGGAATTGAGATGGCAATGCTTCTGCGGCGTCTGAAAGACAGGGTTGTTGAAAGTCGTAAAGGAGTACTTCAGTGCATTGCAACCAGTGCAACGATTGGTGGAGGAAAGGAAGACTTCCCTGCAGTGGCAGCGTTTGCACGAAATATTTTTGGGGAACCATTCAATGAACAGGGAGTCGTTACTGCTGAACGAAAAAATCTCATCCATGCTGACTGTTGGGGCAAACCCAATCCATGGTGTTACCCGGCATGGCAGGAAATGGTGTCATCCAAAAAAGAGACTCTTATTCAGGATTTAATTGAAACCGGCAAACACTATGGAATTCCCGATACGATACTTCAGGATGCAGTAACTCAGTCTGATGGGAAAACCGGAGAATTTCTGTATCATGTACTCAGCGGTGATGCATCAGTAATGGACGTTAAGTCGTATTTTTCTCAGTCTCCTACCGCACTGAATGAAGCGGCAGATCTGATATTTCCTGACGAGGAAAAGAAAAGAGAAATGCTGGTTGCTCTTGTAGACCTTGCGGGACAGGCAACTACAACAGGTTCTGATCCCCTTCTGCCTGCACGGTATCATCTCTTTGTCCGAAGTGTTGAAGGTGCATATATTCAGTTTTACCCTTCTCAGAAAATATTCCTCGAACCAATCACCAAAAGTGAAGCAGAGGGATCACCGCCGGTATTTGAGCTTGGAGCCTGCCGGTATTGTGGTGCCCCTTATATTGTTGGAAAAACGGAGCAGATTGGTCCCACTACTATATTGAAACAGGCAATTCAATCATATTTTGATGAAGATGAGATAAAAGTCAAATATTTCCTTTTGAAAAAATCTGTCCTCTCAGAAAGTGAGAACGAAGATGACAATATCAGACTCAATTCTGATCTCGAAATCAAAGGAGTAGAGTATAATCTCTGCACAAAATGTGGTGCACTCGATAAATCAAATCGTGTGAAACCATCCTGCACCTGTGGTGAAGAGCATCATATCCCGATCATTGAAATAGAATATAAAGGTGAAACCCTGCATAAGTGTCCGGTCTGCACCCGTTTGAGTCCGGGCACCTCAGTTGTTGGCAGGTTTTTGATGGGGAAAGACGCCATCCCGAGTGTTCTTGCAACAGCTATCTATCAACAATTACCGGATATCGAGATAAAAACAGATGATATAAACAAAAAAACGAAAAAGGATGACCCCTGGGCGCAGACTCCGGTTTCTATCTCACGAAATCTTTCCCATACCAAAAGAAATTTACTGGTTTTTTCTGACAGCAGACAGGATGCGGCATTTTTTGCCCCATACCTTACCCAGACATATAATAAAATTCTCCGGAGATCCCTCATCATCCAGGTCCTTAAAGAAAATCGTGATGCTATTTTCCAGAATGAGTGGCGTGTAACAGACCTCATTAGTCCACTGCGGGAAAAAACAAAAGAGCTGGGACTTTTCCCGGATAAAACGAAGCAGGAGTTAGAGAACGAACTGGGAAGATGGCTTTTTTATGAGTTCAGTTTTGCAAGTACAACGGGAAGTTTAGAGAGTTTGGGATTATGTGGGT
Organism: Methanomicrobiales archaeon; assembly: GCA_012523385.1. Classification (GTDB taxonomy): domain Archaea; phylum Halobacteriota; class Methanomicrobia; order Methanomicrobiales; family Methanomicrobiaceae; genus Methanogenium. The sequence goes on along the minus strand of JAAYIO010000094.1, from coordinate 1,695 downwards.
TTACGCTGGTGCGTCCGGATGCATATAATGCTCCTACCCCTCTCCTGAGAGATCCATGGAACTTAAATGAGGAAGAATCATGGACCTTGTTTCAGATCCTTCTGGACGGTTTCAGAAAGGACGGGGCACTCCATTTCCCGAATGGAATCAGCCCGGAAGACGATTTTTTCCAGCCCAGGAATTACCAGTTTTATTACACCCAGAGAAATGGGAGACGTGATGAACATATTCTTGCATGGACCCCGCAGAGTGGTTACTCAAACAGAAGACTTGACTATCTGAAACGACTTGTAGCGGCAACGGGTGCAATCATTTCAGATGACGAATGCAGAGAAATCCTCGATGGGATATGGAAATATTGTAAACCTGAAGACAATTATTCGATATTCAATGGATATTTCTATCAGGAACGATCCGGAAGACAACAGGATCCTGCATATCTCATGGAACCTAAAAAATGGAAAATACTTGCTGATAAACCAGAACATTTAATTCAGTGGTATTACTGCACCCGTTGCCAAACACTCACGCATCTCAATATAAAAAATGTATGTCCTACCTATCGGTGTGAAGGCACACTCAAACCCGTTGACCCGGAAAAACTGTTTGAGTCGGATCACTATCTCCGGCTCTATAAAGAAATGATGCCGATCCCCCTCCGTGCCGAGGAGCATACTGCCCAGTTAACGAATGACCGTGCATCAAGTCTCCAACAGGAGTTCATTAACGGTACGGTAAACGTGCTCAGTTGCTCAACTACATTTGAGCTGGGGGTTGATGTTGGCGAACTGGAAGCGGTATTCATGAGAAATATGCCCCCCTCTGCTGCAAATTATATTCAGCGTGCAGGAAGGGCAGGAAGAAGAACGGAATCAAATGCGTTTGTGACGACTTTTTGTCAGCGACGTTCTCATGATCTTACTCAGTTTAAAGACCCGATGCCGTTTGTTCAGGGAATTATTGCACCACCCCACTGTGATGTAAGAAATGAAAAAATTGCGAAACGTCATATCTATGCGACAGCGATAGCCGCATTCTGGATGAAATATCCAGAGACATTCAAGAACGTTCAGGAGTTTTTCTTTAATGAAGAAATGGATGGCCCTACCCTTTTGAAGGAGTACCTGGGATCACACCCCAAAGATTTGATGGATTCCCTTAAACGGATTGTTCCACCTGATATACAGAACACTATTCACCTGTCCGACTGGGAATTTATTGACGATCTCTTCTCTGTCGAAACGAATCACCCGGATAAGGGTCTTTTAATCAAAGCGGCAGATTCGGTGCGTTCTGACGTGGAGGGGCTCAGAGAGATAATATTAGAGAATGCCCAGAAGGGAGGGAGAACTGATTATCTGAACTGGCTCATTTTTACGATTAAAAATAAACAGATCATTAATTTCCTGTCATCTGCTAATATTCTCCCGAAATATGGATTCCCGGTAGATGTGGTTGAATTCAAGATCATGTATCCATCAGATGAAGCAAAACACCTTCAGCTTGACCGGGATCTTGCGATTGCCATCTCTGAATATGCACCGGGAAGCCAGATTGTAGCGGCGGCTAACGTCTGGGAGAGCAGATACATAAAGAAGGTGCCAAAACACGAATGGCGGATGTATGATTACATCATTTGTAAGAGTTGCCATCGATACAACCGGGTACTCTCTGAATTGCAGCAGGACCTTATTG
>JAAYIO010000093.1 GCA_012523385.1 Methanomicrobiales archaeon | reverse complement strand
GATCTGTTTCGCAGATCCGTCACTCAAATTCGACTTCGCAGAACCCCGCCGCGAATTCGCAAAGGGTGCAATCCGCGAGTTCAAGCCAGCAGGCGAGCGCTCATTGATCATACCAGCACGGTAAGATCAACCCAATATTTTTTTCTTTAACAAAAGCATCTGTAGGCTTATTTTGCAAAGAGGTCTGCAAACTGTTCCTAGCCTATAATAGTGATTCTCACTATTTCGAAACCTTTAATAAACTCCCTATCAAGGTTTAATTGCACCAAAAAGGGTTTGTGTAATGTGTTACTCTGGTGCTTTGCCACACAGGAGGATGCCTGAATGGAAAATCTACTATTTGGCATCGGTATCAGCGCTTTAGCCGGCGCTCTTGCTACTGTAGCTGGCGCTGCGGAGGACACTGAATCTGATATTGGATCACAGGGTGACCCAAACTCACAGGTTCAGCTGGCTCCGCAGATGGGGTATATTCACAGGATTTACAATAAAGCTATATCCGGTGAACCCCCTGCGTACGGTCTATGGGTAGCATTAGCTGCTGGAATTGCTTGGGCGTTGATGGCGATTCAGTACAATGCGATTCTTGCTCTCATCGTTGGTTCTTCGGTCGCAGTCTTCGTGCAGGGCGTGTACGCCACGACTGCATATCTCGGCCGTACTGCAAGTCTCGCAAAATTTGAACAGCCAGTTTATATCGATGTATTAAAATCGGTTACAACTGTGACTATGGCCCACGCTTTCGTTGCGGTCTTTACCACTGTTACTATGTGTTTCCTCATGATCGAGGCCTTGGGACACCCGTTCCCGCTGCCATTGATGGGTATTGTATGGGGTATCGCATTAGGAGCAGCAGGTTCTGCAACTGGAAACCCGTTCTATGGAAAAGAACGTCAGTACCAGAACTATCCCTTCGGAGCTGGGTTACCTATCTCCGCATCCGGTGACATTGTCCGGTATGCAGAGGCAGGACAGAGAAGTTCACTTGACAATGGATGGTTCACATCCAAAGGAGCAGGTCCCGCATCCGGTATCTGTTTCGGTCTTATTGTGTTCTTTGAATTATGGCGTACCGTTCTCTTCGAGCCACTCGTAGCAGGCTGGGGAGGCGTGATCGCCGGTGCCGTATTGATTATCGTTTTCATGGTCATCGACCGCTTTGTCGAGACATGGGCAAGAAAGACTTACGGTCCTTATACTAAAGAAACGGAAGAGGAGGCAACAACATGAGTGCATTAGGTGGCGGTGCAGCTGGCGGAGAGGGTATTAACCCGGTCGCATCTGTAATCGCATTAGTTATCGTACTAGCATCAGTTGGTATTGTCTTTATCCTCTATCCAGCAGCACTTATTCCCCTTATCGGCGTCATCATCGGCGGCGTGCTCATCTCCTTTGGTGTGCACTTTGTGCCCGTTGGTGGAGCACCAGCAGCAATGGGGCAGGCCCCCGGTATCGCTACCGGTGTAGCAATGCTCGCTGCCGGTGGTGGCCTTGCAGGTCTCTTCGGAGGCGCATGGGCCGCTGGTCATGGTCTCTGGATTGCACTTGGAGCCGGCGCAATGGGCGGCGGTGTCTTGATGGCAATTACGTGTCTCATGGTGAACGTTGTTTACGTATTTGAGATGGGTATTCCTGCAGCATCGGGTAAAGTCGATAAAGATCCCATCACTGGTGACACCTACCCTGCATACCGATCTCAGGGAACAGAGGGTCACGGACTGCCGTTCATCTCCTACGTTGGCGGTGTGCTTGGTGGTATCTTAGCAGGTACAGGTGGTACGCTCATCTATCTCCAACTTCTCGCTGTTTATCAGGGAGCGTTTGCGTCATGGGTTGGGATTACCCCTGAAGGCGTTGCTACACTTGCCGTATCCCTTGCAGGTATCTTTGCAGTTGGTATGTTCCTTGTTGCAGCAGTGCTTACCGCGTACAACATTACCGGTACAATCGAAGGTCCTCACGACCCGAAGTTCAAGAGATGGCCCCGTGCAGTAATCGGATCGTCTGCAGCATGTGCAGCATGCGGTCTTGTAGCTATTCTACTGGTGGTGATCTGAAATGGCACCAAAAATTGAAGCATCAGCAGGCGGAATGGAGCACGGCAAAATGCTTGCTATCGGGCTCATTGGCGCACTGATCTGTATCTATCTGGTTTACCTCAACACTCTGATGTCAACTCAGGTATTCGCCTTCTTTGGCGGACTTGCAGCGGTCATTGCACTCTGGTGGGGTACAGACTCGATTAAGAAACTCTGCAGCTACGGTCTTGGAACAGGTGTTCCATCCGCAGGAATGATAGCGCTTGGTTCCGGTGTTGTAGCCATGCTTTTTGCAACAAAACTCGCAGTAATCAGTCCACTTCTTGTGCCTATTGGCTGTGTTGTTGTTGCAGCAATACTCGGAGCAATCCTCGGATTCATCTCGGACAAGGTTCTCAACATGAACATCCCGGTTATGACCCGGATGATTGCAGAGCTTACCGTTGTCGGTTCACTGACAATGCTCGGTTTCACCGCAATGGTTGCAGGTACCTTTTCCTTTGGAAGCCTCATACTTGGCTCAATCTCGGTCATGGGACTTGCGATTCCAAGCTATGCAGCATCAGTCATTGGTGGATGTGTTATTGCAACAATCTTTATGCTCGGCGCAATTGCTATCCAGCACCCGTTCAATGCATGTCTCGGCCCCAATGAATCATGGGACCGCACACAGATGTGCGCACTCGAATGTGGATTCCTGAGCATGATCACCGTTGCAATCATGTCAATTGTATTCCTCTCGTTTATCGCAGTAGTCATCTCATTTGTTGTTTCAATCATCCTTTGGGGATGGTCATACAGTGAGTTGATCAAGCTCTCGAAACGTGACGCATTTGCATGGCTTGATGTAAAGCCTATCCGTGAAGTCGGAGGTGAACAGTAATGGGATATATTCTGGTATTACCCGAGTATGGTCTTGTTGCTGACCCGATGATAGGTCTTGTAACCACGATGGGGGCATCTTATACCCCGGTTATTGAGCGTGTCGATAAACTCGATCTCATTGCTGATGACATCGTTAACATGCTCGCCGGAGATGGCAACTTCCTTGCATCGTTCCCCGGTAGAGACACATGTCTGCTCTATGCAGGCGGTGTTACCTCAATGTGGTATGGTCTTGCGGTCGGATTTTTCATCGCGGGGATAATCGCGTTTGGATTCTTATAAGGTGATATGAAATGACTAATAAGAAATCACCGGCATCAGGCTGGCCAATTATCAAGGGCGATTACATATCCGGGAGTCCGGAAAGCTGCGTTGCAGTCAGTACATTTGGCTCTCACCTTGATGAACAGGGAATCTGTGACGCAGGCGCTGCCATGTGTGGTTCCTGTAAGACAGAGAACCTTGGACTTGAGAAGCTGATTGCAAATACCATATCAAATCCGAACATCCGTTTCCTCATCTTCTGCGGAACAGAAGTGAAGGGCCACCTTTCTGCTCAGTCACTAAAAGCTCTGCACGAAAATGGTGTCGAAGGTGGTAAGATCGTCGGTTCCAAGGGTGCTATTGCATTTATCGAGAACCTTGACGATGCCGCCATCGGGCGCTTCCGTGAACAGGTCGAGATCATCGACATCATGGAAAGCGAAGACATGGGTGCAATCACTGCAAAGATCAACGAATGTGTCGCGAGAGATCCCGGTGCATTTGATGCAGACCCGATGGTAGTCGAGGTCAGCGATGATGATGGAGATGGAGATGAGGATTCAGGAGCTGTCGAAATTGAGATGTCCGGAGAACTTGCCTTGATCCACTCACGGATGAAAGTAATCCAGATGATGGTGACAGACATGGGATACCGCAACCGCTACGCAGCGGGTGTGTATTCCGGTAAAGTCGAAGGAGTAATGATCGGACTAGTCATAATGTTTGTCCTATTGGGCTTCCTATTGATGGGGTGAAATAAATGACAGATGAAAAACAACCCACAACAATTCGTACAAAGGCGATTGATGGCATGATGTCTGATATCCGGTACAAAGGGCAGATTCTTGCGCGTACCAACAAGCTTGACTCTGCAATTAGTGCCAGCGGTGTCTTGGGATTCACCTTAGGTCTGATCATTGCCATCATCCTTGTGATAGTTCCGGTAATGCTGTTGGGAGGTATCTGAAATGGCAGATAAAAAATCCCCAGCATCAGGCTGGCCAATTATCAAGGGCGATTACATATCCGGGAGTCCGGAAAGCTGCGTTGCAGTTTGTTCGTTTGGGTCTCACCTTGACGAACAGGCAATATGTGACGCAGGCGCTTCCATGTGTGGTTCCTGTAAGACAGAGAACCTGGGACTTGAGAAGCTGATTGCAAATACCATCTCAAATCCGAACATTCGTTTCATCATCTTCTGTGGAACAGAAGTGAAAGGCCACCTTTCTGGTCAGTCACTGAAAGCTCTGCACGAAAATGGTGTCGAAGGCGGTAAGATTGTCGGTTCCAAGGGTGCTATTGCATTTATTGAGAACCTTGACGATGTCGCCATCGGGCGCTTCCGGGAACAGGTCGAGATCGTCGACATCATGGAAAGCGAAGACATGGGTGCAATCACCGCAAAGATCAACGAATGTATCGCGAAAGATCCCGGTGCATTCGGTGCAGACCCGATTGTAGTCGAGGTCAGCGATGATGAAGGCGATGATGGAGGTGCAGTCTCTGCAACAGCAAATCCCCAGTTCCTTGAGATTGAGGCAAAACTCAATGCTATCGAGGCTAAACTGGAGTTCGCAGATGCAGAACTCGCTCAGCGCTATGGTCGAAAGGTCGGCCGTGACATTGGTATTCTCTATGGCCTTGTCGCTGGTCTGATTGTATTCATGATGTTATTCTTTTTGCTCAACAAGCTAAACGGATTTGTCTGAGGAGGGAGCTAAAATGTTCAAATTTGAGAAAGAACAGACGGTACACGACTTTAACGGTACCAAGATTGGCGGGCAACCCGGAGAATATCCCCGGGTTCTCGGAGCCTCCATCTTCTATAACAAGCACGAGACTGTTATTGACGATGTGAAAGGCATTATTGACAAGGATCGCGCAGAGGCACTCTGGAACAGATGTCAGGAACTTTCAGACCAGACCGGTGTGAAACATTTCATCCAGATCATCTCTGAAACAGGAGAGGCATTTGAGAGCTATTTCCAGTGGTTTGACTCCATTGACAACAAGACGGCATTTCTCATGGACTCGTCCGAACCATTGGCACTCGCACACGCATGTGAGTATGTGACCGAGGTAGGACTTGCAGACCGTGCTATCTACAACTCAATTAATGGTTCAATCCTTCCAGAGAACATTGAGGCACTCAAGAACAGTGACGTCAACGCAGCAATTGTGCTCGCATTCAACCCTGGGGATCCAACCGTAAAGGGTCGAGAGGCAGTGCTCGCCCAGGGTGGCGTCGCTGGTCAGGAGAAGTCCATGCTTGCAATAGCAGAAGAGTGCGGCATTACCCGACCTATCCTTGATACCGCAGCAACACCGCTCGGTCTCGGGTCAGGCGGTTCATTCCGTGAGATTCTTGCATGCAAGGCAATCCACGGTCTCCCAACTGGTGGTGCATACCACAACATGACTGTTTCATGGACATGGCTGAAACGCTGGAGAGGAACGAAAAAGAACCCTTCAGTGCTGGTAAGCCAGTATGAGGGCAAGGATCTTCTCCTCGAACAGATGTCACACCACCACTTTGGTGGCATGGATGGTATCAAGCAGACTGCATGGTCAGCACCTGATATCGGATGTAACATCATGGCAGCAACCCTTGGTGCAGACTTAATCATGTACGGACCTATCGAGAACTGTGAAGGTGCAATGACGGCAATAGCATTCACCGATATTGTCCTTGCTGAAGCAGCAAAAGAGCTTGGTGTCAACGTAGCAACGGATGACCACCCGCTCTTTAAGCTGGTCTAATCCAATCTTTTTTTTGGTTCATTTCTGAGATTTTCTGGCATCGTATCCCTGAAATCTTAACTCTGGGTAGTTTTTGACAGTTCTGGAATTATTATCATCTTAACCTAAGTTTGCCACTTGGTTCATTGAAGCGTTTTATGCTCCTAAATCTCCAAAAAAGTCAAAATTAAATTTGACAGTTGGGTTAGATTGGAGGGTAAAATGCAACTTTGAGAGTCTAAATTCTAATATCGTCTAAAATTTAAGCCCAAATTTGAGATATTTTAAGAGAAAATTTTCCAAATACCTGGAACTGTCAAATTCTATTTTACCAAAATCGGAGAAAATTGAGTAAAGTGGCAAACTGAGGATCTTAAAGACACGAAGGATCTCTTTTCTGCCTTATGTTTGTGCACAGAAAGCAAGGTGAGGAAATGATACGAGGAATGGGATGGAGCCAAAAAGAGTATTGTCATAAGGGGTATACCAACAGATGTTCATGATCGGAGGCGCTCTGTATTGGCATGGACATCTTGTCCGACAGACGTGTGGATCGCTATCTGCATGTAGAATAAGAGAACATTTGCAAAAAAAAGGTTAGAAAATTTTCACCGTGCTTACGGCACCCCTGACTTCAAGGGATATATCAATATTTTTTACCGTATGGGTAAGACTTCCCATGCTGATGGTATCGATTCCAAGCACTGCATAGGACTCAAGGGTTTGCGGTGTAATGTTGCCGGATACCTCGATTATGACCTGTTCACGCATGGTATGTTCAACGAGGAGGTCAAGGGTTCTCTGCACCTCCCGCGGAAGCATATTGTCAAGGAGAATGATGTCTGCTCCTGTCTGTGCCGCGATGAGTGCATTCTCTGCTGTCTCCACCTCCACTTCAATATTCACATACCGGCTGTATGCCCGTGCCTTCCGAACTGCGTCTTTCAGGGGCACCAGTGCCAGATGATTATCTTTGATGAGAATCATGTCAGAGAGGCTCATGCGGTGGGGGTCAGCGCCGCCAGTGATCAATGCCTGTTTGTCGCAGAGACGAAGCCCTGGTGCGGTCTTACGGGTGCCTGCAATACGGACGGCAGGATTTGCCGCTCTGGCTGCCTCCACGGCACGCCGCGTTGTTGTTGCAATCCCGCTCATTCTGCTCATCAGGTTGAGGATGGTGCGTTCCACCATCAAAACGGATGATGCCAAACCTTCGAGTTCGGGGATAGTGGTACCTGCCTGATTATCAGCACCCTCAGAAACCCTTCGGACGAAGGTAATGCCGCAGTGAGTGCAGAGGGCCTCTGCTTCGGCAAGACCGGATATGATGGCGTTTTCTTTTACGGTGATACGGGCCATGCATCTGCGGTCCGGGATCATTGCCCGCGATGTGACGTCCCCGAATGGAATATCTTCATTCAGGTACCTGAGGAGATCTTCCCGAAGTGGCATAGTTCTGTTATTCCCGCCGGAGTGCCATCATTCTTTCGATGGGACCGCGTGCCCTATCCATCAGGTCAACAGGGAGTTCTATTGCATACTCACCGGTGATGAGGGAGCGTTCCAGCATATCGAGGGTTATTTTCTTCATGTCGGCGCATATCGCATCTTTTCGCACGACAAATCTCTTTTCAGGATAGAGTTTTTCAAGACGGTATCCGATGCCCTTCTCAGTTAAGAGCATCCATGATTCCGCATTTTTGGCCAAGCGCACCATGCCACCGGTCGATGCTACCACATCGGCACCATTTCTGACCTCACGGGGGCATTCCGGATGGCATATCGTTGTAATGCCCTCCTCTGCTGCGGTAATGACGTCATCGCAGGTGAAGAGTGCATGAACGTAGCAGTGCCCACCTTCGGGTAAGGGGATGATCTCTTTCTCAGGCACTTGGGATGCGACATGGTC
>JAAYIO010000006.1 GCA_012523385.1 Methanomicrobiales archaeon | reverse complement strand
CTCCGCCAGATGATGACGAACTTTGAACGCAAAACACGTGACATACCTGCTAATTACCGTGACCCTCTTCTTATCGCAGTCCATGAGGAGATCTTCGATACACATCATCGTTTGCTTACAGTGGCGGTATCTGAAGGAACACGGCCATGGCATACAACCTCCCTACGGAAGGGACATGCAGATTACTGCCGGATGGTCCGGCAGGCAACCGCACGGAAGGCGGAGGAAAAAGACCCATCCCTCCTTTCGCTCCATTATGCACTCGCCTGCTATGCAATGTTCGTAGAAGACGGACCCGGGCACCCGGTGGATACACCCTTTCCCGGCGGTCTTTCGGTTGAACGGGACGGACGAATCTGTTACTGCCCGGTTCGGGAACATGCACACGATGTGCCTTTTGCCCTATGTCCTTTCTGCCCGGCAGTCCAGACCAGCGGAGTACACCTCATCCGTGACCCAAAGGAACGGGAACGGTTACAAAAACAGGGATATATTGATAACTATTTCACCAATTTCAAAGGATAAAAGCCTTTTCGGGTAAAAATGGCGAAGATGGGGGTTTCTGCAACCATAATGATCTCCTGTCATCGTTTCCCATCTTTATCATCATACATTTTTACTGCATTCTTCAGCATTTCTTCAGATAGGAATGGTATTACTCATTTGTGTGCCATCGCGGTAAACAACAACGTAATAGACAATAAACGGCTTTCCCGTGGTGCCAACCCCAACCGGTCCGAGTATCTCCCCCATCTGTGGGTTTTTAAAGGAAAACAATTGTGATGATCGCCCCCCTTCGGTAAGAATCGCAATCTGCAGGTCTGCCACATCCCTGCCATCGGCAGTACCCTCATATGCAACGGACATAAACCCATCTTCGAGGGTGACGCCAAATCGAACATCCCCGGTGCTTGTAACGGTTGTCGCACCAAAGAAAACAGAAAACAACAGATATGCAAGTATGATGGCAACTACCCCAAGTATTGCCACAACAATAGCTCTCTTCGGCAGGGTGAAGCGCTTCTTTAGCGACTCTCCACAGACCATACAGATAGTGCCCCCCTCCTGCGCCGGTTCACCACACTTCGGACACACATTCTTTTTTATTCAAACACACCCCCCAAGGTTAATTCAATGATTATTATGAGCACAGATGTCATCAATATTGTTATCCACATAGCACCGTATTGTCTCATTCAAAGAGAACCCTTTTTTTGTATGCCCGCTGTATCAATTGAATAATCAGGTGCGAAGGAAAACGGGTGCATGGGACACATTGCAAAAGAGCAGGTATTCCAATTTCCCGGGCGTACCATCTGAAGGTGTGCAGTTATGATCAGAGTCGCAATTAATGGATACGGAACAATTGGCAAACGGGTGGCTGACGCAGTTGCGGCCCAGCCTGATATGGAACTGGTCGGCGTTTCCAAAACCCGGCCCTCGAGTGAGGCATATATCGCAAACAAACGGGGCTACCCCCTTTATATCGCAGATATCAAAAAGAAGCCGGCCTTTGAAGAGGCAGGTATTGAAGTTGCAGGCGATGTAGAGGAGATGCTTAAGAAGTGCGATATCGTTGTGGACGCAACACCGGGCGGCGTAGGCAAAGATAACCGGAAGATCTACGAACTCTTCAATGTAAAGGCAATCTGGCAGGGCGGCGAGAAACACGAGGTAGCGGGCATATCGTTTAATTCATCCTGCAATTACCGCGATGCCTATGGTGCTGATTTTGTGCGGGTGGTGTCATGCAACACCACCGGGTTGTGCCGCATCATCCAGCTCGCAGATGAAGCCTACGGGGTAAAGTCGGTCTTTGCAACGATGGTGCGGCGCGGGGCTGACTCACGGGATATCAAGAAAGGGCCCATTGACGCGATAGTCCTGAACCCGGTCACCATCCCATCCCACCACGGGCCGGATGTGAACACCGTTCTTCCGTCCATTGATATCGTGACGACGGCAATCATTGTCCCGACGACCTTCATGCACATGCATGTTATCCGGATGGAACTTGTTCGGGAGGCCACCCGTGAGGGCATTATTGATTGTATACGAAAACATCCGAGAATCGGCATCGTGAAGGGTTACACCGGCATCACCTCAACAGCAGAACTCCGGGAACTTGCCTCCGATATGGGTCGTCCACGCGGTGATCTCTGGGAGTCCTGCGTCTTCGAGGATTCACTCTCGGTCGGAAAAAACAATGAAATCTATCTTTTCCAGGCCATCCATCAGGAAGCAGATGTCGTTGTCGAAAATATTGATGCCATCCGCGCAATGATGAAGGGAGCAGACACCGCAGAAGAGTCAATTCGGATCACCAATGAGGCACTTGGCCTGAAGGCGATCTGAAACTCTTATTTTATCCGCGAGAAAAACACCAGAAACAATTGTGACAACGAACGCTGTCACATCCTGAAAAAAATAGTGAAGAGAGTGATTCTCTTCTCAAACCTAACAAAATTCATTTTTTCGAGCTTTTTTCTCTATTCAAGCAGGAGACTGGGGTTGATCATCCATTTTCCAGCATGTTTTTCACGATATCAAGGGGCATTGTGGTTGATTCTGCAACCATTTCTGCTGACATGCCGGAGGCGGCCAGCCGTTTCACACAGACATCCATTCATTCACCCACCTCGATCATGGGGCCGTCGGGGTCAAGGAACCGCACAGTGAGTTGGCACCATGGCTGAGCGGCGACATCATGCACAAACACAACCCCTGCGTCCTTCAGCAGTTCAAATGTCCGACCCATATTTTGCGTTTCGTAATACGTTCAAGGATCCGTTTTGATGAGAAATTCTTACCCCCAGCATTTGCATCCCCGAATATCACATTCCGGCCATGATTTCCGTCTCAGATTGCACTACCACTCTTAAATCCAATATTTTTACCAAGGTCGGGTTCAATTTCCTCTCCCCTCACCTCAGTGTAAAATTCCTTTGAAACCGTTCCATCATGCACAGACAGAACGGTCGAATGATAAAAGAAAATCCTGTTGTCTGCCATTGTATACAAATTCCTGCAGACGGGTTTTAATACTGCCTAACCATATAGGCCAATCGGAACAGAATTCCCGAACAAAAAGAAAATCCCGGAGGCACTCTTCGGGAAAAGTACCCACCCTCTTCAGACACCTTATTCGTCTTGAGAAGAGTCTTCTTCCGGAATAAATGACCCCCCGCTCACATCCAAAGCTGGGGATGCCGATTCTGCGGGTTCAACGGTGAAATTCTCTGCAACCTTCTTCTCCACATTGCCGTAGCGCTCTTTAGCCACCTGAAGATGCACCATTAGGGTATGCACGCCCGGGCTTTTTCCTGAAAGCATCACATCATATGTTCCTGGTTCCGTGAAGTGATCAACAGAGGTGCTGTCGATGTACACCGTGCATACAAACCCCCGGTATGGGCCCCCAAGCGCATCTGCCGTCACTTCAGCCCGTTTAAGCAGATCTCCTTCGCGTATACTAACCGGCAGGCGAACGGTAATCTCTGGTTTTACTCTGTGTTGGATCATATCCTTTGCTATCAGTCCGATGAAAAGAAAGAGAACGAGAAACGGCGAAACATAAATCACGGAGTTGTGAATATTCGGGCTGAAGTCAAGCGGATTTTTCACACCGTCTCCATCAGCGTCCCAGGCGAGTGCAATAGCAGAGGCCGCGTAGGTTATTGCATTCTCAGAATCCCCCGCCGCATAGCTTTTTTTGGCATTATCGAGTGCTTCGCGTGCTTTCTCCGGATTATAATCAAGATTATCTGATATCGCCTGCTCTGCTTCTGCTATTGCCTGCGGTGCCATTGAAACAAGAGTCACGAATAATGAGGCACCGTCTGCACCAACATCTCTCATTTCTTCACGGCTCTGATACCCAAATTTTTCCAGACGAAGCGTATGCAATCCCTGTTCAATCGGAATCTCCAGAGGTGTGGTGCCAGAGAATATGCCATCTATTACCACATCAACACCTCTTGGAATGGTCGTAACAGACAAGATAACCTTTGCAGGCCTCAAATCCGCATTAATTTCAGATATCTTTCCTGCCGCAACGTCAACAGTGCCGGTCCAGTTGTCGTATCCCGTCTTCGTGATGACAATATTATACCGCCCTGGCACGACATCATCCAATGTCTTTTGAGTGGTTCCCTGATACTCCCCGTTCAGATAAATTCCGGCATCTGATGGCACAGATGCAACGGTTATCCGCCCCGTGTCAGGTATCGTTTCAAACGTATGTGCAATTGATTCTGACATCCCTTCATTGATGATAACCGTCGCAGAATATTCAGAATAGTTGTTAAGCATCAGAAGAACATGGTGCTGCCCCACGGGGAGATCATGTAAAACAGTATTTGATATGCCGTAAAAGTCTCCATCGATAAAGATCTGTGCACCTGTGGGTTTTGTTGTTATAGAGAAGGCATCGCCCACTATTGGCTCCATCGTATGAACGATGTGGGCAGTCCCTCCTTCCCGTACCTCAAATATTTGCTCCCATGTGCGGTAACCCGGCAACTCAAGCCGCACAAAATGAATGCCCGGAAATACATTCTGAATCACCGTATTTGTCTGAAGGCCGAGATCTTCATCATTCAAAAAAATAGTTGCACCCTGTGGGTTTGATGAGATAGCTATCGTGCCTCTCTGCATCTCTGCTGATGTCGGGGAGACCGCCGCCTGTATAAGCAGACACAAAATGAGAACAGGAATAATTCTCAGTGTTGAGGCTTTTTTCATAGAGTATACCTCTCTGTGTTCTACAGATGCAAAGAATAACGCCTAATTTGCATGATACACGCTTTCCTTATCGGTGAAAAAACGATATATGCCTGAATTCGGAATGAATGCAGTCACCGTATCATTTGTGAATTCAAACTGAGTTTCCAGCGGTTCCCACAACAAATCCTGCTGATTATAGCACAGCACGTAATATGACAGGTCAGGGTTGTACTCTGTATGTAGG
>JAAYIO010000092.1 GCA_012523385.1 Methanomicrobiales archaeon | reverse complement strand
GACAGGGTTGACACTGCACCCTTCACGGTGCTCAAAGGTGCTGTTGTCGGCAATAATGTAACCGTTGAAACAGGCGGCCGGACAATTACCGGCGCCATTCCGGACCAGACGATGGTGATATAGGTGTGTGGTATTGTCGGGTATATCGGCTGGCGAGATGCCGCACCAGTGATTGTCGAGGGTCTGAAAAACCTTGAGTATCGGGGGTATGACTCTTATGGGGTTGCGACAGGGACAGATCACCTCATGGTGGTCAAACGGAAGGGGCGCATATCAGAGCAGACGGAATGTGTGGCAAAATGCCTTGGCACCCGCGGGATAGGGCACACCCGCTGGGCAACGCACGGCCCCCCAAATGACATCAATGCTCACCCCCACTCTGACTGTACCGGGCGATTTACCATCGTTCATAACGGGATTATTGAAAATTATGCTGAACTCAAACGCGGGCTGGAAAGCCGCGGTCATCATTTCGCCTCTGATACCGACAGTGAAGTGATTGCACACATGATCGAGGAGGCTTGGGAGGGTGATTTTCCTGCGGCAGTCCGCGCCGTCCTCCCGATTCTGGAAGGCTCATATGCAATTCTTGCACTGTGTGCAGATTCAGATGAGGTCATTGCAGCCCGAAAACGAAGTCCGCTTGTCATCGGTATCGGGGATAATGAATTTTTCGCGTCATCTGATGCAACACCTATCGTTGCGTATACCCGGGATATTCTGGTTCTTGAAGACGGAGACCTCGCAGTGATGCGGCGGGGATCTATTGCAATGGAGCACGGAGGGGTGCCAATCATCCGTAAGACAACGTATGTTGACTATGATATTGAAGCGGCTAAAAAAGGCGGCTTTGCACATTTCATGCTCAAGGAGATATTCGAGCAGCCGGATGTATTCCAGCAGTCATTCCGGCTGGCACAGAAACACCCGGAGATAAGTTCCCTCCTGAGCCATGCACACGGTGTATCAATAATCGCCTGCGGTACCTCGTATAATGCCGCCATGCTCTTCCGATACTTTGCCGAAAAGGAATGCGGGATACCCGTTCGTGTGGACATGGCTTCAGAGTACCGCTATCTGTCCACCCCAAGTGACGAGGTTGTAATTGCAGTGTCTCAGTCGGGAGAGACGGCAGATACACTCTCTGCGCTGAGAAAAGCGTCTTCCTGCAACTGCCCGACCATCGCAATTACCAATGTGCAGGGGAGTTCAATTACCCGGGCGGCAGAGCAGGTTATTTACATGGGGGCCGGACCGGAGATGAGTGTTGCTGCCACAAAATCATATATGGCACAGTTTGCAGCCTTCGCCGGCCTGCTTTCAGGGATGAATTGTAATAATGGGACATCGTCTGTGGAACGTTCCGCCCGGCAGGCCATTGAAGAAGCCCTGCTGACGGATGTGAGTGAGGCAGTCGCTCTCTGCGTCAAAGCATCCACTCTTTTCTATGTCGGCAGGGGGATATTTTATCCGGTCGCTATGGAGGGGGCACTCAAGATGAAGGAGATCTCCTATATCCATGCCGAGGGATATGCAGCGGGTGAGATAAAGCATGGTCCTTTTGCTCTTCTTACAGAAGATACACCCGTTATTGCCGTCTGCCTTCCGGGAGATTCATACCAGTCGATGCTGAGCAATCTTAGGGAGATGAAGGCACGGTTTACCCCTCTCATTGGCATCGGGTATGAGGATGACGTTGATCTGCAGGATGTAGCCGATGTCTTGATTCCGGTTCCCAAAGGCGATACATATGCACAGGTTGCTGCGGTGACGGTTCTCATGCAGCGGATTGCGTATTATACGGCCCTCGCACTTGGGCGGGATATTGACAAACCACGTAATTTAGCGAAGAGTGTAACGGTGGAATGAATTTTATCCCTATTTTGACATAACTCGATAAAAGAGGCACTCTGTCCAGCGTTCTGTTCATTAAACAACGATTATTAACATGTATCATGGAGATCTTAAAGAAATGAATATTCTTCTCGTCTCAACACAGGACTATATCCATCATCCCATACCTTCGCGCCATCATTATATTTTTGAACGTCTGGCAGAGCGTCACACAGTGCATGTTCCTCATTTTCATGTATCACGTGGTGTTGAACGAACAACCCGCCTTCATGTGCACGAAGCAACAATGTTCCCGCTGGAAAACCCCATTCTTCATTATACCCTGAACGCTCCACATCATTTTGTATTCTTCAACAAATTCTTCCGTGAAAATGAAATAGATGTGGTGGTAGCAGCCCATGTCCTCGCTGGGACAGCAGTAATCGCGGCTGCGAAACGCCATAACATCCCCGTATTGTTTGATCTCAAAGACTGGTTTCCCGACTCTGCAGCTGCATACTACTCCAACTCCGGAATGCAATGGTTGGTACGAAATGCTGTGTTCAGGATAACCCGATGGAATCTCAAAAACAGTGATCGGATTTCGACTGTTTCACCGGTTCTGGTAAAAAAACTGGCAGATTACGGGTTCAAAGCAGATTTGATAACAAATGGCGTTGATTTATCCCGATTTGTTCCGGGAGAATCAGACCGAGAAATAGTAGATACCCGAATTAAGCCAAATTCCTTCGTTATTGGTTTTTCTGGGAGTGTAGAACGTTGGTACGACCTCACCAGCGTAATTGATGCAATGCCTGAGATCATCAGACATTATCCGGAAACAATTCTTTTGATTGTCGGCCCGGGTCTTTTTACTGCGTATTATGATGAACTGATGGAAAAGGCAAAGAGATACGGAATTGAAGACCGGGTAATTTTTACCGGAAAAAAAGAGTATTCTGAACTATCGGTTTACATTAATGCAATGGATCTCTGCATGATCCCTCTAAAACCCAAGCAATGGATAGACATCGCGCTGCCCAATAAATTTTTTGAATATAGTGCATGTGGTAAACGGATTCTTTCAACCAGAATTCCAGGAATCATGGAATATCATTACCCAAATGTTGGGTATTACTCTTCGAATGATGAGTTTATTGATTCAATAAAGCACTGTATTGACCTATTTCTGAAAGACATGTAT
>JAAYIO010000091.1 GCA_012523385.1 Methanomicrobiales archaeon | reverse complement strand
TCTTCTTTGTGATTCTTATCGCAGGATTTTATGTGCAGAGCATACCGGTTATCCTTCTCGGCACGATGGGCCTTTCGGTCAACGGGATGATTGCCTTCTTTAACATGCTCCCCATCAGTGTGCTGGATGGCAAGAAGGTGTTGGCATGGAACCCGATGATCTTTGCCGTTGTAATTCTTCTCGCGCTCGGGATGATTCTCTTTGCGATGGACAATGGTGGCGTACTGCAGATGGCCATCGGCGCGATATTTGGATAACTAACGGATATCAGCCCCTTTTTTGAATACTTTTTTATTAGGTTGGGTCGGAATCATTGTTGCTTTCTTCCTTGCATGCCGCAGATTAAGGTTTCGTGCTGGTGAAATCTGTCAGTATTGCCGAGGGTGCAGGTGATGAGGTTTCCTGACCGGGTATTTCTGGCATGATCCGGTTTGTGAACCATAATATGGTCTGAAATTCCATCTGATTCGCAAACGCCCTCATCAAATTCCTTATTGGATGGTTCTAAAACGATGTGGCGAAAGTGCATACCTGCTCCTGAACCGCAGTCTGGTGAATGTGGCCTGCTGCATGTGATCTGCTCAATTCAGGGGCAACCACTACCATCAAGCATAAATACCTCTTTTTTGAAGTATTCAGACAGGAGATTACGATGAAGGTTGTAGCGTTTAACGGAAGTCCGCGGCGGGACGGAAATACTGCCCGCCTGCTCGCGATGGTCTGTACGGCACTCGAACATGAGGGGGTTGAAACAGAGATCGTGCAGGTGGGGGGCAAGAGCGTACACGGCTGTACGGCCTGCATGAAGTGTAAAGAAAATCTGGACCAGAGATGTGTGCTCACCGGCGACTCGATGAACGAGTGGATGGAAAAGATGTTTGCGGCAGATGGTATCATCATCGGCAGTCCGACCTATTTTGCTGACCTGACACCGGAAACAAAAGCTCTCATTGACCGGGCTGGCTTTGTCGCCTCTGCAAACGGCGGACTTCTGCACCGCAAGGTGGGTGCGGCGGTTGTCGCGGTTCGCCGGGCAGGTGGTCTCCACGTGTATGACTCCATCAACCATCTCTTTGGCATAGCGGGGATGGTGACTGTTGGTTCCTCCTACTGGAATCTGGGCTTTGGGCTCAACCCGGGTGAGGTGGACAATGATTTGGAGGGGCGCCAGACGATGGAGAACCTTGGACAGAATATGGCATGGCTGTTAAAAAAGATCGGTGAATGAGCGAATTTCAATAAAATCCCGTATTATTGATTTCCCATTGCATCAGGTCCCTCTTTCACAACGTTTTTATTCCAAAATGAAACAAATTCCGGTTTGGCTGTCCTATTTGTGATAATAACTGAGATAAGCATAGTTTCCTACTGTCTAAATAAAGGAGAGGTTATCCGGATGGTGTCCTCCAAACTCTCCGGAAATGGAATGAATTTGTGTCCATTCCCGGGTGGTAAAAAATCCCCCCGTGTGTATTTTTTCGTTCAGTCTTCCATGCCTATTTATCCCCCCAGTACGCACGGATAACCAATGCAAATTCCCCCCTTTGCCCTTGAACGTTACTTCGGAAAGTACGAATTTACCGCCCCCTACATGCTTTCGGCCGCTGACTGTGAGACGTGGTCTGCAGGAGAAATCTTTGCGATGGAAGAGGGTTCACTTGATGCCTTCTGTGCGATGCGGTTTAATTATACCGAAACGCAGGGCAACCCGGCACTAAGAGAAGAGATATCCGCACTCTCCGGTGACATCGGGCCGGAACGGTGCGTTGTCTTTGCAGGCGCTGAGGAGGCAATATTTCTTACCATGCACGCCCTCATTCACCCCGGCGACCATGTGATCGTTCTCTCTCCGGCATACCAGTCCCTCCACGAGATTGCCCGGCACATCGGGGCCGAGGTATCATAC
>JAAYIO010000090.1 GCA_012523385.1 Methanomicrobiales archaeon | reverse complement strand
GTTACACTGAAAGTATCCAATGATTCAGTACCCTCTTTTAGCTCAATTTTATGGGTATTTAATGCTGCATCGCCCCCCGCGACCACAAATCCGGTTCCTTTTGGATTCCAGAGGTTCGTGCCGGGTACTGGGGTGAGGTCAGTTGTCATCTCTACAATCCGTGTCTGCTTGGGGATGCCGCTCACGTCTATGGTATATTGAATGAATTCCCCCTCATTTTGGGATTCAAGAATGGTTCCATTCGTTACTTCTGCAATGAGAGCCGCAGACGGCCCACATATCATCAGAAATAAAAGTATCAGCGTAAGCGATATGCATAGTGGTGTTCGATACCTTATGCTCATAGTGGAACCATTCCTTTAAAAACATTTAAGTATATCTCAATGAAAATTTGGATTTGGGATTATGCCCACAGAAACCACGTTATCGAGTTTTATATCAGCACAAAAAATACCCTCGTTCCGAACATTACGTCTCCGTAATAATCGCAGGCCATATAACACATCTTTTCTCTCTGCTCAAAAAACTAATAACCCTTGCCCAACTTCTCAGAGGAAAAACCATTTATTTCCTATTGAGGAAAAAAGCTTAATCTTTTGTATATGGTTCAAGAAGAGTAAGGTTATTTTTTACAATGAGGCAATACCCGCGTTCTTCAAGAGATTCATACGCTAATTTAAAATCAACTGGATCCAAACATGAGGTTTTTAGTGCATCTTTAAACGGAATCGGGCAATCTGCGCCATAGGCATCAGATAACCGGTAATACAGTGATCTTGATTCCCCGTTTAGGGTGAAAGCATCCCGGACTTTCAGAGATGAGGACTGTATCTTCTCGGTCTTATGATGCATCGATGACCAGAGATCCATGACATATTTGATATCATCTTTCCGGATAGCCGAATTTGACTGCAACCGGGCATACGAAGATGCCAGTTTCGGGATAGCACCCGATATATTCTGTCGGAAGGGCCGCTGGCCAGAGGAGTGGTATTCTTCTCGTAATTTATATACCGCTTCCTGCATCTCTTTTTCAATCGTTGCTGTTGACTGCGGCGTAATAAAAAGACTATCTAATAACTGTCCCGTGATAATACGTGATTCTTCTTTAAGGATATCCCGAAATTTCGCGGGATTTTTCTTTGCAGATTCATTATCGATGGCAACGGGGATATCGGCAATTAATTTTTGGGGTTTGAGAACTGCCTGATTAATCTCACCCTCTGATTTCCGAATCGCAGTCTCGGTATTCGAAAAGTGGTAATAATAATAGGAGTTGACCCTCCTGAACTCATTTGGGATTACTTCAAACGGTTGCCTGAAAACATCCCATTGATGCTTTTTCCCAAATACCGCAGAGCGTATGCCGCCTATTTCATCATGCACTGGAGGTGCGGAGAATGCAAATAATGCAGAACACCCAGCAATTTTTTCAATGCTGTCTGCATCACCATCATAGGAATATGCAAAAAATTCGATCACTTCATGGACATCCATTATTTTGCGTCGTTGTGCAAGAGAGGAGACATCAAACTCCTCCCACCCGCCAATATAACGGAGCGTCAGCCATTCATTTCCCCTGTCATCCAGGGGCTTTCTCTCTTCGTCAATGACATGCACCCGGATAAACCGGTGCTCGGGTGGGGGCCCTTTCGGGACAACAGACGAATCGGCAATGTAGACCACATTCGGTCTGGTTTTCAAAAATGGAGATGCGTGAAGATAAAAATACCGCGGATCCTTCCGGTAATACTCAACATACCCAACGTTCTCATACCTTGGATTGCATGCGAGTTCTCTCTCAACGCCAGATAATTCTACACCGATCCACCGGTCATTGAGAGACATACATCATCTTTGTCATACATTTCCTGATAAAGATTCGGTATGGAGAATGGGGTGGCAAAAATTCAGGTAAAATAAATACCTCCCACAAGTCATCCCGAAATAGAGAGCTGTTTCCTGCGGTATCCCTTCTGCCTGAAGCAACCATTAATGCGCTATACACCACATTATTTAGAATGGACTCATACGCGCTTGCAACGCGAAATACGGTTGAAGTTGTCACGGATGAAGAACTCCGTTCCGTCCTTAAACAGGACAAAAAACGGGTATACGCCGGATATGAACAATCCGGTGAGATTCATCTCGGTCACCTCGTCACCATCAATAAACTCATCGACCTGCAGAATGCAGGGTTTGAAGTCGTTGTCCTCCTGGCAGACCTTCACGCATACCTGAACCGTAAGGGCACCATGGAGGAAGTAAGGGAACTTGCAGCGTATAACCGCCGCTGTTTTGAGGCAGTCGGTCTGAAAGATGCAGAGTTTGTCATGGGTAGTGACTTCCAGCTCTCTCCTGAGTATCAGCTTGACGTGCTGATGCTCTCACAGCGTATCACCCTTAACCGGGCCACCCGCTCTATGAACGAGGTCGGACGGCAGATGGATAACCCCACTGTCTCCCAGATGATCTACCCCATCATGCAGATGGTGGACATCGCCCGCCTCAATGTAGATGTGGCAGTCGGCGGCATCGACCAGCGCAAAATTCACATGATCGCCCGTGAACACCTCCCATCCATCGGTATTAAAGCGCCGCTCTGCATTCATACACCCATCGTAAACGGTCTTGACGGCAGGAAGATGGCCTCATCGTCCGGGAACTACATCTCAGTAGCAGACTCAGAGGAGACCATCGCAAAGAAGATGAAAAAGGCCTTCTGCCCGCCCGAGATTGAGGAGAATCCCGTCCTTCAGACCCTGAAGTACCATGTCTTCCCCCGTCTTGGCACCGTCACCATCCGACGTCCGGAGAAGTTCGGCGGCGACGTCACCTTTTCTTCCTATGAAGAGATGGAAACCGCATATGGGGCAGGTAAGGTGCACCCAGCGGATTTAAAGGCCGCTGTTTCAGACGGACTCATCGAGGCACTTGCAGATGCCCGTGCCTTTATGAACGGCGAGTAAGCAGATTCATATCAATTATTTCAGGATTTATACCGGAGAACATACCATTATGGGAAAAAGGGACGCA
Organism: Methanomicrobiales archaeon; assembly: GCA_012523385.1. Taxonomy (GTDB): domain Archaea; phylum Halobacteriota; class Methanomicrobia; order Methanomicrobiales; family Methanomicrobiaceae; genus Methanogenium. Next base: position 10,698 of record JAAYIO010000090.1, on the reverse strand, counting down.
CTCATTGAACGTTTTGACCGCGAAACCGAACGGATGGGAGTCCGTATACGAGACGCTGACCAGTTTAAGGTCTCTGAAAACGTCTTTGATGACGTCACCCTCCTCTCTCTCTATCAACTCGTACATAAAAAGAAAATTAAAGAGATGGGCGGCTCCATATCAACCGGAAAGGAGGCAAATGTCTTTTACGGGGAAGGAGAAGAGATGCCGATTGCTATCAAAATCTACCGGATTCAATCGGCTAACTTCCAGACGATGAGCAATTATATCGTGGGCGACCCCCGTTTTTCCTCGGTAAAACACGCCAAAAAAGACCTCATCTTTGCCTGGACCAAGAAGGAATACTCCAATCTGGCCCGTGCACATGAGGCGGGACTCCGGGTGCCTCTCCCCATTCATTTTGATCGTAACATCCTGATCATGCAATTCATGGGGGAAGACGAGGTGGCTTACCCCCAACTCAGAAATGCAAAGCCGGATGATTATCAGGCAGTTTATGACGAGATCACGGCCGCGATGAAGACCCTCTTTAACGAGGCAGAACTCATCCACGCCGACCTCTCAGAGTTCAATATCCTCTGGGACGGCGAGCACCCGATCATCATTGACATCGGACAGGCAGTGACCCCGAACCATCCAAAGGCCATCGCATTCCTCGTTCGAGATATTAAAAACATCAACCGTTACTTTGCCAACCGCTGTACTATCAGGGATGAGGAAGAGCTCTTCCGTGACATCGTCGGCGAACACCGGATGCAGATCTGAGTATGCAAATTTTATCCTTTTTTTTCGTTCATAATTCGGAAAAACGGTTTCCGGAACTATTTGGTAGGCATTACAAAGGCTGAAATGATTCATACGAACCGGAAATACCGCATCCGCGACATAAAAAAATAGGGACGATTGGTGAAATTATCCGTTAATCCAGTAGGTAACGGTATCCTGGTTTGCATCCACCCATGTCTGTGCGGCTACTTCAGGTTTTTCACCGCCTTCAATAGCGAGCATTATGGACTCCATGTCTGAAGTTTCCCATGAGAAGCGCTTAAGGATCGCATAGGCATCCGGTTTGTCTTCCTTAAGACCCATACGGGCAATGCTTGCGATGTATTCCTCACCGCCAAAAATTCCCTTAGGATCCTCGAGGTACTTCAGGTCAAAGCTAGAGAACTTCCAGTGGGGACTCCAGCCGGTGACGACGATCCATTTCCCGTCTGGATATGCTTTGGTGAGTTGAGCGGCCATGCCGGCGCTTGAAGATGCAAGAAGAGTGTAATCGAGATCATAGTCTTCAATCGCCTTTTCAGTTGCGGACATGACGCCTGCGCCAGGCTCAATACCAATGATAGTCTTGTCAAACTTATCTGCAACACTGTTCATCTCATCAATCGAGTCGATGGTAACGTACGTCGGAACGACAAGACCAATCTTTGCTCCCTGAAGATTCTTACCCACCATATCAATGGAGTCGCCATAGGTCTCCCAGTAGTGAGCCTGCGTCGCAGGCAACCATGATGAGATGCTCATATCAATTCGGCTATCAGCGATTGCCTGATAAAGGGGACCTGCATCAACGGCTTTCAGCTCCACCTTGTAGCCAGCCTGCTCATACACAGTTTTTAAAACATTCGTACTTGCAATCTCTGAGTCCCAGAGCACATAGCCGATGGAAACTTCTTTTGAATCGGTCCCGGGTCCTGCTTCATTCGTACAGCCGGCAACAAAAATGACACTGAATAAAACTAACAAAACAAGGATAATTTCTTTTGATTTAAAATGTAACACATAAAACGCCTCCAATTTGACAGAAAATAACCATCGAAAATGGTTAAAAACTGACTTGTTAATAAAATTTAGGGGGATCAATATATATAATTAATGATCAAACCCCGACCGAATCACGTTCTGGGTGATCCGGTCAAGGATGATCGCAATGATGACAATACAGAGACCCGCCTCGAACCCGCCGCCGATATCGACCCGCTGGATACCCATCAAAACATTAAGCCCGAGACCAGCTGCCCCAATCATTGCTGCGATAACAGTCATCGAGAGGGCGAGCATGATACACTGGTTGACACCGGCCATGATCGTGGGCAGAGCAACCGGTAACTGAACCTTGACAAGCTTCTGCCACTGCGTTGCTCCAAAGGCTTCACTTACCTCAATGAGATCCACCGGCACCTGCCGGATACCGAGGTTCGTGAGACGAATTGCAGGCGGCATCGCAAAGATGATGGTTGCAATCATCCCCGGCACGTTCCCAAGGCCAAAGAAGATGACCGCAGGAATCAGGTAAACAAAAGAAGGCATTGTCTGCATCAGGTCGAGGAGGGGGCGGAGGGCGGCATCAACCACTTTCGACCGTGAGGCAAGAATCCCTAAAGGAATAGCGATTGCAAGTGTCACCACGGCTGACGTGAGAACGAGGGCAAGGGTCAAAATGGTTTCCGACCAGAGATCCAAAAGATAGATGAAGAGCAATCCGAATAGGGTCATAACCGCAATTTTGGTACTTCGATGGGTGAGTAACCATGCCAGCACCGCAAATATCGCGATGAGAATAAGTGGCGGAACCGCCCCCATCCCGTCCTGAAAGCCATTTACGAGGATATCCATGGCGGTTGTTATGGCATCCAGCAGTCACCCGAAGTTCCCATTGATCCATGCGACGATTGCTTCAGCCGCCTCACCGACCGGCAGGATGTCAGACATTATACATCAACCTCCAGACGGGCAAGGCCCGCAAGAAGAGAACCCCGCACAATGATCCCCTTTATCTTCCTCTCACTGTCGAGAACTGCCACCGGATAGGCAGTCCCTGCCATAATCGGCATCAGCTCTTGTGCGGGAGTATCTAAGAGAACCGTCGGACTATCTGTAACCATCACTTCCTTGAGGGGAACATCCCGTCTTTTTGCTTCAACAGCACCGTCAACGGTCACAATCCCACGAAACACCCGATTGCCTCCGGCTACAAAGATACTCGATATGCCGTACTCCTCCATCAGGCGGAGTGCATTTCTCGGCCCTGAATCAGGGGGGAGAAGCGGCGAGGGACGTTTCATCACGTCCTTTGCAACAAGTACACGGGAGAGATTCACGCCTTCGACAAACCGCTCCACATAATCACAGCGCGGATTTTGCAGGAGGTCTTCGGCTGTTCCCAGTTGGGCAATGATACCGTCCTTCATAAGCCCAATGCGATCCCCGAGCTTGAGCGCCTCATCCAGATCATGGCTGACAAAGATGATCGTCTTGTTCATTCGTGCCTGAAGCTCGATCAGTTCATCCTGCATATCGCGGCGGATCATGGGATCAAGTGCACTGAACGCTTCATCCATTAAAAGGATATCTGCATCGCTTGCAAGCGCCCGGGCAAGCCCGACCCGCTGTTGCATACCGCCGGACAACCCTGACGGGTAACTCTCTTCATACCCTGAGAGACCAACGAGATCAATGGCCCCCCTCGCCTTCTGTTCCCGCTCTTCAACCGGCATATCCTGTATCTCAAGGCCGAATGCAACATTTTCAAGAATTGTACGGTGAGGAAGAAGGGCAAAATTCTGGAAGATCATGCCAATCTTCGTGCGCCGCAACTGCCTGAGTTCATCTTCGTTCATCGCGGTGACATCGACTCCGTCTATTTCAATGGATCCACTGGTCGGTTCGATGAGCCGATTGATGCACCGCAGAAGGGTTGACTTTCCACAGGCGGAAAGACCGATGAGAACAAACAATTCACCTTCATATACATCAGAAGATATGGAGCGAAGAGAAACAATCTGCTGTGTCTTCTGAAAAATGTCTTGTTTTCTCTCTCCCTCTTCGACAAGGCGAAGGGCATCCTGCGGACGGTTCCCAAAAATTTTTGTAAGGTTCCGGACACTGACCTTAACTTTTTTTTGTGATTCTTCTTTCTGGATTTCTTCCATAAAACGGCAACTCCGAACCTTTGGGTAATTGCCTGAGCAATTCCGAATTACCTAAACCATTTTCTATCGAGTTTACAAGAAAGGATGGGTTCACACAATGAGCCGGGATGGGGACAATTACATATATATTTTGGTTTTGCTGAAAGATGACATGCGTAGAATTCTCTAAACCCCCGGTTCACATAATGCCCCTTACCCCACCCACCAACTATTATCCCCTTTCCCGCCCTATCTATCATGTACACAGGGAGCAACCCACCATGACCACCACAGAATTAAAAATCACCACCAACCGCATCCCGGTCCTTATCGGGAAAGGCGGAAAAACTAAACGCGATATTGAGAAAAAGACAGGCACCATCCTCACCATTGATTCTGATGATGGCCTCGTTGAGATCGAAAGCGAGGATCCCATCGCAGTCATCAGAACAGCCGAGATGGTGCGGGCCATTAACCGGGGTTTCTCCCCCGAACGGGCTGCCATGATCTTTGAGGACGAGGATATGATGCTCGACATTCTGGATCTCTCCAATGTCTGCACCACACCAAAGCAGATGGAACGTCTCAGGGGACGGATCATCGGCAAGGAAGGACGGGCACGCGAGCAGATAGAGGATATGAGCGGCGCCATTCTCTCAGTGCAGGGTAAGACGGTCGCCATCATCGGTATGATGGATCAGGTAAAAACAGCCCGAACCGCAGTTGAGATGCTCGTGGAAGGTCTGCCGCATGCAACCGTATTCTCCTTTTTGGATCGCAAAAAGAAAGAGGCCAAGTTTGACATGCTCGATTATTACTACTGACCTTTTCATCTGCTTACCTTTTTTTTAAAAAGAGGCCGCATCTCAAAAAGAACATAAAAATCCCTGAAATCTGAAATATAAAGGATTAAATGGATGATTTCTACTGGAACACATACACCCGTTTTCTGCCCGTTTGAAGTAATTAAAGTATGTAAATCTCTCTTACACTGGAAAGGAAGGGGTTCCATTGAATTTTTCTGAATTAACTCTGCCTGCGGCTTTTAAAGAGCATTACAAAGATAAAGGGATCGATTCTCTATACCCTCCCCAGAGTGAATGTATCAAAGCAGGTCTTCTGGATGGAGCGGATCTGCTGGTCTCCATCCCCACCGCATCCGGCAAGACATTGATCGCCGAGATGGCGATGCATGCCGCCATTGCACGGGGCGGCATGTCCCTCTACGTCGTGCCTTTAAAGGCACTTGCAACAGAAAAAGCCCATGAATTTGCCGGGAAGGGTGTTAGTATCGGTGTCGCCACCGGGGACTATGACCAGAAAGAGAACCGTCTGGGCTCAAATGACATCATTATCGCCACATCTGAAAAGGTAGACTCTCTCCTGAGAAACGGCGCCCCCTGGTTGTCCCGCGTCACCTGCCTCGTGGTCGATGAAGTGCACCTCATCGATGATGAATCGCGTGGACCAACCCTTGAGATGGTGATCACGAAACTGCGTCACGCATCTCCCGACATGCAGGTAATCGGCCTCTCTGCCACCATCGGTAACCCAAAACAGCTTGCGGGGTGGCTCGGGGCAGAGTTGATCACTTCGAAATGGCGCCCGGTAGACCTCCGGGAGGGCATCTGCTACCGCAATACCATTTATTTTGGTGACGAGGAGAAGGTGGTTCCTGCTCCTGCAAAGACCGAGGACATCAATCTTTTGCTTGACTGCGTGGCAGAGGGAGGTCAGTGCCTTGTCTTTGTATCATCGAGGCGTAATGCGGAGGGGTATGCGAAACGTGCGGCAACTGCCCTGAAATATTCCCATGCAGTACTGGACAGTATTGCTGAGAAACTGGAGGCCGCCGCAGAGACCGATATGGGGCGGGTTCTTGCCGCCTGTGTTAGAAACGGGGCGGGGTTCCACCATGCGGGAATGAACCGCATACAGCGGACGCTCGTAGAAGAAGGATTTCGGAGCGGTTTTATCAAGGCTATCTCCTCTACGCCAACGCTCGCCGCGGGGCTGAATCTCCCTGCCCGCCGCGTGATCATCCGTGACTACCTCCGGTTCGCCGGAGGAGAAGGAATGCGGCCAATTCCGGTGCGGGAATACCGCCAGATGGCAGGGCGTGCCGGACGACCGCATCTCGACCCCTATGGGGAAGCCATTCTCATTGCAAAGACCGAATACGCAGTGAACGAACTTTACGAGGAGTATGTTGAGGCGCCAGATGAAGACGTAGAGTCCCGCTGTGGAGAAGAAGGGGTGCTCACAGCGCATATCCTCTCGCTTATCGCAACCAGGTACGCCCAGTCCCGCGATGAACTCATGGCATTTATGGAAAAGACGCTGTATGCCTACCAGCACACCGGCAAACGGGCGCTTTCCCGGACGCTGGACGATGCCCTCACGTTTCTGATTGAAGCCGAGATGGTAACTGACCTCTCCGGTATGCTGGGTGCAACCGAATATGGGGAGCTGACCAGCAGACTCTATATCGACCCTCGCTCCGCCGAAATAATTACAAAAGCCCTCCGGCAAGAAGGAGAACTCACAGACCTCGCCCTGCTTCAGCTGCTTTGCATGACGCCGGACATGTTTACCCTCTATGTAAAGACAAGCGATGTCGGCTTACTTGAGAAGTACTTCTATGAACATGAAGAGGAGTTCAGAACCGAGTTCTCCTATGATGAGATGGAGGAGTTCTTCCGCAGCCTAAAGACCGCGATGCTCCTCTCTGACTGGACGGACGAGATTGGTGACGATACCATATGCACCCGTTACGGGGTGGGACCGGGCGACATCTACAACGCGGTCGAGGGTGTGGGATGGCTTTTGCATGCCTCCGGACGTCTGGCCCGCTTGTTTGCCCCCGAACACCGCGACGCAGTGGAGGAGACTACCCTCCGTGTCCGCCATGGAATCCGGCGTGAACTTATTCCTCTGGTGCGAATCAAAGGCATCGGCCGGGTCCGGGCACGACGACTCTTTAATAATGGCATCACCACCCCTGACGCGCTTGCCTCAGCAGACCCATCGCTTGTTGGGAGCATTGTGGGCGGAAAGACCGCAGAGAGTATCATGCGAGCGGCAAAAGGCGGAAACAGAGGGAGTGCCCGCAGGGATATCACATCCGAACGCATGACCGCACGGCAGGACGAAGACGGCAAATCCAAAGAGAAGCCCGAGAGAGCCCCTCCCAAAAAAACAAAAAGCGAGAAGAAAAACGAAACTGAGGACAACGCAACGCCACAAAAAAGCCTCTTCTCGTTCGGAGATAAATCAGATGAATAATGCTGACAAAACCCCCATGCCCCCGCTTACCCTCCTCTATGCCGATGCAGAGATACCCGATATCAAGGCATTTCTTGCGGCTGTGCATACCACGGCCGAGCACCTCGGGCCGCCTACCCACATCATCTGTATTAATGCAGACAAAGTCGCGGGCAGTCTGCACGTGAAGACCGCACTGGCCCACGCCTGCCGTGCGTGGTTTGTGGATAAAAACCCTGTTGCCCGCTCCTTTGAGATGGAGATGCTTCTCTGGGTGGCCGCAAGCCGGCAGACACGGGAAGCTGCTGCATTCGGGGCTCAAAGCGGTACAATGCCTCTCTGGGTGGTCGTGGTGGGTGCAGAAAAAAGTTCTGAGGAGGAAATCGCCTGCCTGCCTGGCATTACCCTTCACACCAGTTCTCCGCTCAGCGCAGAAAAGATCGATGCCAGCAAGCGGGCGCGACTGATGCAGGACTTTATTGTCACCAAACAAGAACTTTCAATCGTAGGAGATGAACGTCTCCCCGAGCTTGTTGCAGAACGAGTCGCCCTATCGGCTGTGTACCGTTAGGTGCATAAGCGGAATTTTTTTTACCCGGGACGTTCCATACCAGCACTATCCATGGACGTATCTCGTCTCTGTTCGGTAACGGTGAAATCTGCCTGCATTAAAAAAGGCTCACTATCATCGATCACCGGATCCGTAACCGTCGCTGTCACCTCGCGTGCACCGACCCGACTTACCATCTCTGAGGTAAAATTGGATCTCCTTTCAACAGAAGGCACAACGGAACGGGCCATTATCCACGGATGGGCCGAGAATATCAGCCTGAATGCATTTACCACCACCGAGATTGCCGTGCCCATCAGAGTTACCTCGACAGAGACCGTCCACTCACTCACGAGCGCCCTGACGCGTGACATGAACGTCCGTGTCCGGGGTACCGCAAAGTTAGACGCCTATATATCCGAAATAACAATTCCTTTTGATAATGTGGTCACGCTGCCATCTATTCTGACCCGGTGACCTTCTTTAATTTTGGTAATGCATGCGTAGAGGCAAAGGTGGGAACCATGCCGGGATTACAGAAAAATGCACTGTCCCTACAATCTGGGCCGTTTCATTACCATACTGTCATCACAAACAGGGGCCCTGTCGCATATCTATCCCATATTGACCCCGAACATGCTACAGAACCAATCTGTGCCAATATTAATGAAGAATGAGAACAACTCCATCATACGATGACAGGAACACAAGGACACTTTAAAAAAGGTGTATGGGTGGAAGAACCAATGGTTGAAAAACCAATACCTGCTGATGAAGCAGAAAAGGCAGCACCTGAAGTCAATGAGACAGAGAAAGCAACGCCCGATGTGGATGTTGAAAAAATAATCGCTACTGCCCGAAATTCAGTCTCACGGACGATAACGGATGTAACAACCCTTGGAAAGACCCTCTTCGGTACAAAAGAAGGTCACGAACACCTGGAAAATGAGGCAAAAAAGGCCGGAGAGAGTCTGGAGAAGGCGATAAATGATGCCATTGACGATGCGAAAAAGATATTGAAAAAAATATAACTCTTTTTTTGCGATTCGCTTCTCTGGTTCCACATACCAAATCTGACTCAATCATTATCTTGCCCGATGTCAGACGGAAAGGTACGCACTGCTAAAAACCGTGGCACCTCTGGACAGGCAGGATGAAAAGGTATTTTTTTTGTCCCGCCGAGAGGTATGCAGGAGTTTTTGAACGATGTACATACTTGTGTTGCTCCGCCATGGGGAGAGCGAATGGAACCGCGAGAACCGCTTTACCGGATGGACAGACGTTGACCTATCTGAAAAAGGGCTGGAAGAGGCGCATGCTGCCGGAACCCTCCTTTGCCGCGAGGGGTTCACCTTCGATGTCGCCTACACCTCGGTGTTGAAACGGGCCATCCGCACCCTCTGGATCACTCTTGATGAAATGGATTTAATGTGGATTCCCGTCTGTCGCTCATGGCGTTTGAACGAACGTCACTACGGCGCTTTGCAAGGGTTAAACAAGGCAGAAACCGCAGCAAAATATGGTGACGAACAGGTGTTCATCTGGAGAAGAAGCTATACTGTTCCACCCGAACCACTTGCGGCGGATGACAAACGTTCACCGACAAACGACCCCCGATATGCATCACTTTCACCGCAAGAGATTCCCCTCACCGAATGTCTTAAGGATACCGTCGCCCGATTCCTTCCTATCTGGAATAACGAGATTGCCCCTGACATCCGGGCCGGGAAGAATGTGCTCATCGCTGCACATGGCAATAGTCTGCGGGCACTCATAAAAAATCTGGAAGGAATATCTGACGAGGATATCTCACAGCTCAATATACCAACAGGCATACCCCTTGTTTATGAACTTGATGAAACGTTGCACCCTATACGTTCATACTATCTCGGCGATGAAGCGGCAATCAAAGCAGCAGCAGAGGCCGTAGCAAATCAGGGAAAAGCACAAAAATAATTCTTTTTTTTGCAAGAGAGAGAAAAAAAGAGAGATCCCGCCATTCACCACAGTTGCCTGATACCGGTAGCATGAATTATCCCTGTTTCGGGGTCATTCATCATACCGATAGTTTTCCTTTGGAATACTGATCTCAAAGGAAGTACCCTCGGTATTTTCACTCGATTCTTGGATGGTAATACCTGTTAGACCAAGGACGGACTGGATTATGAAGAGGCCCAAACCGGTATGTTTCCCGTATCCTCCGGCAAAGACAGGGGGCATATTTTCAGCCGGAATGCCAATCCCATCATTCCGTATAATCAATACACCAACCGTCTGCCTGTCCTCAAAAGAGAGGGATATTTCACTGAGACCATCCCCATGCCGCATGGCATTTTCAAAGAGAGTGTGGAGTACTCTGTTGAACATTGCATCACAGAAGACCGCGAGCGTTGCCGGCACGGTGGATCGGATAGAGATGCCACTGAACAATGGATCTCTGCCTACTGTCGTCACGGTATCATTCAGGTTTACCCAGACCGGTTTCTCAATGCCTACACGCTCGTATTCACGTGCAAAATCCAGTTCTAACTGGGTTGAATTCACGAGAGTTATGGCACGGCCAAGGAGGTCTGCCTCACCCTCGATTGCAATCGGGCGATCAAGGGTATGCTGAACATACTCCAGAATGAGCAGAAGTGCTGTGAGCTGATTGCTGATATCGTGACGCGAAATCCGGCTGAGTGTGACGAGTTTCTAATTTGCAAGCATCAGTGCCGCCTCAGTCTTCCGGAGATCCGTGATATCTATCAGCGATGCTACCGAGATGCGGGTGCCGGGGATGACAACAACGGTTGCACGGATGTTACGGATGGATTCGTCGTGAGAGAGGAGGCGAAACTCTGTCTCAGCCGATGCCCTGCTCTCTGTCTGAGCAAAGACAAACCGCCTATGATGCTCCTCTAATAAACGCTCCCGGTCCTTTGGCGCCACCATGCTGAAAAAAGAAGGTTTTTCCCCAAAAAATGTATT
>JAAYIO010000089.1 GCA_012523385.1 Methanomicrobiales archaeon | reverse complement strand
GTTCATCTATGAGTCACCCGTTGAAGCACAGGCTCAGCTGATGGACAGCCTTGGCATGAGTTCCTTTGATCCACGGAAGTTCATGGGAAGTTACCGCAAAAAGATGGAACCGTTCGTGAAAGCAGCGGTTGATGATAACGTCCACTATGCAAACATCGTGACCATTCCTGCATACTGTGTGGGTGACATTGCACACCACATTGCCCAGTCGACATACAACATGTGCAAGGACGATATGGTGATGGCAATAATCGAGTCCGTGACTCAGGTGATGGATAATTCCCTGCGTGCTGCAATCCCCAAATTCAAAAGTCCCTGGCAGGTATCCTCGCTTGCCTCAGGTTGCGGTGCCGCTGCTTCAGAGTATCTGCTGGAAATGGACGGGTTCAATGGGCCTGCTGTCGTTGAATTCCTGACCCGCCGGTTCCACAACTATGTCCAGCTTTACCCGACCCGGAGCGCAGCAATAGAGTTGCACAACTGCGACTTTATGGACATGGTCTATCGGGGCTGGAATCTCATTGACCGTGCACGCAAGATAAAGGCGGCGACCGATGAACAACTGAGACCAACGGTTGCTGGTCACGCTATTGATCTCACCCCGATCTACACCAATGATGTGATAAACAACCCACAGCGGTATGTTTACCCTGCGTGTGCGATGACAGTTCGGTTTGCTGCACTGATGAGTCTCGCCGACTTCCCGTGCCTGCTCACCTCTGAGCCGATCACCGCGACGTTGATGACCAACATCATCGCCCTCGACAAAGAAACACCGGCAGCACCGGTGCGTGCATGCAAAAACTGTGCATCCGCATCACTTGTGGACTTCCGGCACCAGTATTGCGAATACCGTGAGGCGGTGTGAGGGTTTTCCCCTCACGTCCGCTTTGTCCGTAAAGATATCTGAGCGGATGGGGTGGTATGTGAAATGAAATGCTATGTATGTGCTAAATTAGGCAGAGATACTGACGCTGTAGCTATATGTATCGTCTGTGGGATGGGGGTCTGCATGGATCATGCAATCCGTGAGGATACTGAGATCTGGGAAGGGGGCTATCCATTCCCCGCAAAAAAGATAAAACACAAACTCCCGCGTATCCTTTGTCCTGAATGTTCTCATGCAATGAAAGGAGATAAGTGAAATGACCTCTCTCATGAAGCGTTCTGTGGCTGAATTGGTAGGGACACTGCTCCTTGTCTACTTCGGTTGTGGAGCAGCAGTGATTACTCTGACGACTGCCGCACGGGAATCCGGCCCTCTTCAGGCGCTCTCGATCGGTTCACTGGGGGGTCTTGGTGACTGGCTGGCTATCGGTCTTGCCTTCGGTATTGTGGTTGCCGCTGTTATCTACGGTCTTGGCCGGGTATCGGGTGCTCACATTAATCCGGCAGTGACCATTGCCCTATTTGCTTCCAAACGGTTCCCTCTCACTGATACGGTGGCATATGTCGCCGCGCAATTGGTGGGTGCTCTTCTGGGGAGTGTTCTCTTCTTCCTCTCAGTGGGAATGGATGCGGTCACCATTGGAGGGCTTGGAGCTACCGCACCGGCAGTGGGCATTACGTTTGGGATGGCAATTCTTGCAGAAACCATAGGCACCTTTGTATTGATGATGGTAATCATGGGGGTAGCAGTTGATGAAAACGCACCTCCCGGATTTGCCGGTCTTGCCATCGGTCTTGCAGTGGCAGGCATCATCACCACGTTAGGTGGGGTAACAGGTTCTGCCATTAACCCTGCCCGTAGTTTTGGGCCTGCGATAGCGGATCTGCTTCTGGGCGGGCCTAATGTGATAGGAGCACTTCCCATATACTTCATAGGCCCAATTCTGGGGGCAATTATTGCCGTTTTCTTCTACGACTGGATCGTAAAAGAGAACTAATCACCTTTTTTTCCAAAAAAATATTATCGTTCTTCACGCTGTTCTGCACAATGCCGCATCAGCCAGATAATACCCTCCGCCGAAGGATGCACTTCAGTAAAGAGTTCCATTGCATCGACGCTCACTCCGGTATTTATCAGATGTGTCAGGTACCCTGCGGCGGACGATGATTGTGGTGCTGCTTCATAAAATCCGGTCATCCGTCCGCTTGCGGGGTCTGTCATCAGAAGGGAACGTCCGGTATTGCGTTCGGGGACAAGCCAGAATGAACCCGGCCCTGCCGGTGAGGGGATCATGATGCCCTTCATTTCTGTATCGGGGTTCACGGCGAAAGAATGTTCATGGCGCAGATGAATTGCCTGCGGAATACAGACGGGTGCAGGCTTCAGAGGCAGTCCGAGGATGGCATCTGCTGCAGCCCGGCCTTCTCTCCGTGCAACCGGGGTGAGATACGGAGGGCCCGTCACATCGCCAGCCGCATAAACACCGGGAACATTTGTTTCCATTCGTTCATTCACCTGAATTTCTCCCCTTGAACCGAGGGTGATACCGGAAATGCCCTCTGTCCGGGGGACAAGTCCTGCTGCAATGAGCACAGTGTCACAGGGGATGGTCTCTTCGCCTTCACCTGTTCTGATTCGCACGCCCGTGACGACTCCTCTTTCGTTGCCTTCGATGGCAACGGTCTCGGTCTCCTCGCAGATATGGACGTCTGCAAGATCCTTTCTTGCACCTTTCACGAGTGGTTCAGGGAAATCCCGGAGAAGAGTGCTCCGGGCCACGATGTGAACCTCTGCTCCTGCGGCATAGAAAATATACGCATACTCGGATGCAGTCACACCACTGCCGATGATCACCACCTGCTGAGGGGAACGCCTGAGGCGAGGGAGGGAATGAACGGTATAAACCTCTGAAAGACTGGTTCCCGGAATCGCTGGGATGCGAGGAACCGATCCGGTAGCGATCAGGATGGCATCCGGTTCATACTCCCTGCCGCCGGCATAGATCAGTTTTCCCTCTATACGGGCATCTTCAGAGACGATGGTGACGCCTGCATCTCTCGTCTCGGCATCAAGAACACCAGCAATCGTCTTCTGGACGCCTGCCATCTTTTCTTGGAGGCGGGCATAGTCAATCCGGGGTGCGGTGTCCGTGATCCCGAGCCGGTGCAGTGTCCGTGTTTCCTCACAGGCACGGGCTGCATCATTCTGGGCGCAAATGACCATACAACCCTCGTGAAGGCACTGGCCGCCCAGTCCCTGTGGTCGCCTGTCAAAGAGAGTGACCTCTTTTCCCTGTGTCGCAAGACGCATTGCTGCAATGCGTCCTGCCGGGCCTCCACCGATGACTGCTACGCCCATGTATTCGCCTCCTTTCTCATCTTCAGTTCAGATGAGTTCTACGCCATCGTCCATTGGCATCTCAAGGAGATCTCCGGTGAACGCATTTACCTCAGCGATCCGGTTGCCGCGAATCTGCCACACGGGCACATACACGATCTCAGATGATATCGTGATATTATGGGGGTCAGGTGAGAAATCCCGGTCTTCATAGGAGATAGTATCTCCTTCGGCCTTACAGATCCGTACCCTCTGTGAGAGATCTGTAACAAACTCCGCAAGTACACGCTCTGTGATCTCGTTTTTGGTTAGTTTTGTCGGCAGGATATCTGCATCGCCGGGCACTGCCTTTGTCTCGGTGATATCGGTGGTGAAGTCTCCTT
>JAAYIO010000088.1 GCA_012523385.1 Methanomicrobiales archaeon | reverse complement strand
CCCCAGACAAAGCCGTCCTCAATCACGCCGGAGAAGGGGTCATGCGTCCACCCCACATCTCCTGCCGGCACCACATCCAGATGACCGCAGAACAACAGGGCGCAGTCGCGGGGACCGGCACAGACATTCCAGTGACCTCCCGGATTTTTAGAGATGCGGGGACGATACCCCAGACCCTCCAGAATCTCTGCAACGTATTCCACCGCCTCATCGGTTCGGCCGGGGGGGTTTTCTGTATTTATTTGAATCAGGTCTGCGCAGACCTGTGCGACGTTCATATCGTATTCATCTCCTGTTTTATTTTATTCGCTTTATCTCTCTTATCCATCTCCATTCCCCCTCTTGTCCTCTTCCTGACATTACTCTATTGTACATCGGCATAAATTCCTCGTCTGTTAGCACGGATGGTGGGTATTGTTGGGGGATAAATGAAGTTCGGAAAAAGAATGGAAAATAGTTTTTGAGGAGAATAATGCAACATCCGGACCGGAACTGCATAGTGATTCCTTGTTCTATTTCGCTCTGAGAAATTCCTTATACAACTTCCCCAGTGAAGCATCCTTATACAGACTCTTTAAAAAATTCTTGTCAAAGAGTTCATCAATCACATCCAAAAAGAACCGGACGGGCAGAGGCTTGAGGGCCGCCGGGTCCATCGCAATCCGGAACGAGCGGTAGGATGCGGGATTCTCTTTGTCATAAATGTCCCTCCAGAGAACAGGCAGTTTGTCGAAGTTCTCGCGGTGATTTGCCTTGAGCCAGTTGACAAACGCGGGGAACTGATCGCGTCCATCCTTCTTCTCCTCATCCGCGCGCCACCTCATATACTCCATATTCATGATATTTCGCATAGACTGGATATTGTAGCCCTGAATACAGAGCGTAAAGTCCAGATGGGCCACTGCATCCTTGAGATGGAACCAGAAAACCGGCTCAAACTCGCTTGGTGATTCCAGAATCAGGGATTTGTTATAGAGTTTCTGAAGAACAGGGATGTATTCGTTTGTCTCAAGCATACATTCAGATGGTGCAACGCGGGAAATAAGGATTTGGAAAGGACCAACCGCAGACGATCACTGATGACAGATCAGCTACAGAAGATCACCGGTGATGAACCGTTCGGGAGAGAATCATTGACAATACGGCACCCGTGCCTCCACCGCCGCCCTAAACGCATCCTCAAGCTCTTTTCCCCTCAGTCCCCGAATATCAATATGGTTATCGTGACGCATCAGACAGGGCTTTAAAAATCCGTCAGAGGTCACCCGCAACCGGTTGCAAAACGCACAGAACTCGGTATTGTGCAGGGGCCGTACAATCTCAATCTCCGCCCCTTCGAGACAGTACTTCTTGCGGTGGTGCATCCGCCGGGTAATAACCGTCTTTGCGGTGCGCTGCAACTCCTCCTCAAGTCCCGTCAGGTCCATATGGTAGGGACAGTTCCTAAACTCATCCATCAGCTCGATAAACTGCAGGATCAGATGATCATGGTTTGGATGATTTGACACAAAATGAATAAAATCGGGAATCTCATCGTCATTGATACCCTTGAGTAACACCACATTCAGCTTCACCGGCGTAAGGCCCGCTTCAATCGCTGCATCAATCCCCGCAAGCACATCGGAGAGCATATCTTTTCCGGTGATCTCCTTGTAGCGTTCGGGCTTCAGGGAATCCAGACTAATATTCACACGGGAGAGCCCGGCATCCTTTAAATCCTGCGCGATATCCTCAAGCACCGTGCCGTTCGTGGTCATCGATGCCTCCATGCCCTCGGGTACCATTGAGACAATCTCAACCAGATCATCGCGCATAAGAGGCTCCCCGCCGGTGAACTTGATACTGCGCATCTCAAAGAGGTTAGCAACACGCATGATCTCACCGATATCCTCGGCGGACATCAGGCATTTGGGTGCCACCTCACCTTCGGCATGGCAGTATATGCAGTTCAGATTGCATTTTGGTGTCAGCGCAATACGCAGATTTGTCACCTGTCGTCCAAAGGTATCCTTCAGAATCATACTATTTCTCGTGACTGTCCACTATTCTTCGGATAATCCTGCTACCGCTCTCTGCATCTTCATCCTTCTCAACCTTCTTTCCTAAAACTTTAACTTTTAGGTTCTTTTCCCCTGCATCTGTATCATCGGAACTCTGAGGGCCCATGAATTTCTTTCCGATAATGTAGACCTCCGTGCTTCCTTTGCGTGCCGCCTTGGAACGATAGACCTTCACCCCATGGAAATTCTTGCGCATCTTATCGAGAATCACATCAAACATATCGCCCTGAAAGGACTTCAGCACAAAATTGCCGCCGGGCTTCAAAAAGGTAATCGCAAAGTCACAGGCCTCTTCAGAAAGCCCAATCGCACGTGCCTGATCATAACTCTTCGTTCCCGAAAACTTCGGCGCTGCATCACAGACGATCACATTTACCACATCAACCATTGACCGAATCTTATCGTGCATAACCTCTGTCGTGAAGTCGCCTACAAGCGTCACCGCGCCCTCAACTGAGGGCACCGGGTTTAAATCAATCCCAATTACCTGCCCGTCGGTGAGCTCGCGCAGCACCTGCAGCCAACTCCCCGGAGCGCATCCGAGGTCAATCACATTATCATCGGCGCGGATCACCTCGAAGCGTTTTTGTATATCAAGCAGTTTGTAGGCCGCACGGGAACGGTACCCCTCTGTACGCGCCTTCCGGTAAAACCCATCTCGTCCCCATTGTGAACCCATAATGTAAAATCCTTTGTGTAATGTTTTTGTTTGTATGACGATATTATCAGCGTGATGTTTTTATCACGCCAAAACCTACATAGTAATTAAAATTATACTGGTATACCTTATAATAGACTTTGTAAAGGGGTAATAATGTTAAAAGCAATCATTGATACAGACACCTTCCGGGAGACAATAGATGTCATTGCCGCTCTCGTAACCGAGTGCCGGATTCACGTCGGAGCAGACGGACTGAAGACGCGTGCAGTAGATACCGCCAATGTCGCCATGATCTCACTTGACCTCAGTGAAAAGGCATTTTCGTCTTTTACTGCAACAGAGACAGAGCTTGGGATAGACATCACCAAGATGAAAAACATCATCGGCATGATGGGAAAAGGGGACCAATTAACTCTTGAACTCCCTGAGGGCGGCCAAAAACTCGAGATGGTGTTCTCCGGGTATCAGTATTCGGTCACCCTTCTCGATGTCAACACCATCAGAAAAGACCCCCAGCCACCAACGATTGAACTGCCGGCAAAGATTCGCATCTCAGGTGCTTCCATAAACGACGGCATCAAGGCAGCATCCGTTGTCTCCGACAAGATTGCGCTTGGGGTAGACACTGCCGCGGGCATCTTCTACATGGAAGCAGACGGTGACTCGGACCACATTCGTCTTGAGCGCGGCAAAGATGAACTCATATCACTCGAACCTGCCGACGTGCGCTCACTCTTCTCGTTAGACTACCTCCGTGACATGGGCAAGGTAATGGCGCGTGCCAATGAGGTGGAAGTGCAGATCGGAAACGACCACCCGGTCAGGGTGTCCTTTGACTTCGCAGATGGTAACGGACACGTTGACTTCCTCCTTGCCCCGAGGATTGAGGCAGAGTGAATGCGAAGGCTCGAACCACGAGACCTTGCAAAATACCCATTTTTACCCGGAGCAAAGACCTATGTCCGTAACTCCGGCATATCGATCGACTCCTTAATTCGTTCCGAGTCCGGGAAAGGGGAGAGTCTGGTGCAGTTAGCAACCAAACGCGTAGAAGAATCCCTGCGTCCGTCTGCATTCGATGAAACGAACACCGAGATCCTGAATCCGGATGACGACATCTATGCATACGCCATTGCGCGCATGATCGTCTCCTGTATGGATGACACGCAGATGCCCGACAAACTCGCGCGCTATGAGGCCGATCGTTCTGCGTGGTTTCTCAAAGCAGAAGACCCGGAGGTGGTCGCATATATCGCGGAGTCAGTTAACCTCGACATCGCCGCGCCTGATATGAGTGTCAAACAGTATGTGGACCTCGCAAACCGCATGCGTGACGACCGCTGGCGTCTCGTGAACCGTGACGTCAATAACGGCCAGGTGCAGTGCACGCCGGATGACTACGCCGTTCTTCTCCGCGAGAAGATTCGTCAGGCAATACGCCTGCAACTGCCTCTCTCTGTCCCCGGCCCGATTGCCATGCGTCTCAGAACGCATGCTGAGATTGTATCACGCGCCTGGCAGCAGCAGATCCTCGAGCAGTATGGCGATGTGGATGAAGGATGCTTTCCGCCCTGTATCCGGGCCATCATCGCGGCGGTCACCGATGGCACCAATATCCCGCATACAGCGCGGTTTACTCTCACCGCGTTCATGCACACCATCGGTCTTGACGAGACAGCGATTGTCGAGGTATTTGCGCGGGCACCGGACTTTGATATCTCACGTACGACCTATCAGGTAGAACACATATCGGGGTCAGGCGGGACAGAATACACGCCGCCGGGGTGTGCCACACTCAAAACGTATGGTCTCTGTGTCAATCCTGACAAGTACTGTAAAAACACGATGCATCCGCTAAGCTATTACAAATATTGTAAAAAAATATCGGGAAAAAAGGCTTAGATTGTTTTCTGTCCGATGTAAAAGCCGCCAGCGCTCATACAGGCAATAAAGAGAAGAATTGCGGTGATATATGCATACGGTGCCGGAAGCACAGAGGGCAAAACAATAACAGCAACAATCAGCACAATGATGCTTGCAATGACTGTCGTTGCGTCAAGGACGAGTCGGTTCATTGCATGATATTTCCCTTTATGAGGTAAAGGGTTATCCATTCCCTGCAAGCCTTATCCCTTCAGTACCTAAGTATTATTTCATGCAGACCCGGGACGAGGTAAAGACTGCCCTGCAAAAGGCAGCAATCGTGATCGCGGCAGGGGCAGACCCAAAGCTTGTCCCTGACGGGGGCATCCGCATGGGTTACGCGCTATCCGGGGCCCGGTCAGCGGATGAGGTGTGCAGCATCGTGCAAAACCCGCCACGTATCGGGTTTGGGAACGACCCGATAATCGCGCGGGTCATTCTCACCATCATCCGCCATGACCGTTCTCTTCGCGCTGTTGCAGGGGTGCGATGCACACGAAAGATTCTCGAATGTATCACTTTCGACCACGCGCTGGACGCCTGTCTATACGCCCCTGCCCCCCCCGGCTCCGGTACGATGGACTGGAGTGTGGAGTCCTGCTGCAGAGACGGCGTGCCGGATGTCATCTATGGGCAGAGAATAGATGAAAATACGGTCATCCTCTGGATTATTGGCGAAACTCCAACGGATGTGGCACGTAATATTATTATGCTCTCGGGTTCCACTACTAATACTAGTTTATAGGAAGTATCTGAATGGGAATCAAACCATCTTACATAAAATCATTGGGTCAGGAATTGATCGTAAAGCACGGCAACCGGTTTAGCGGCGACTTTGACGAAAACAAACTTGTTCTCGCTGATGTATCGATCATAGGCAGCAAGCGTGTAAGAAACCGAGTGGCAGGCTACGTCACGAGAAAGGTTAATAGAAGAAAAGAAATATAATCCTTTTATGTTTAAGGGCGTTTTTCCTGCACTTATCACTCCGTTCGAGGAAACTTCTGATGCGGGCCTGAATCTCACGGGTCTTCGCGCAAATATTGAGTATCTGATAGAGAACGGTGTGCACGGGGTCGTGCCCTGTGGTTCAACCGGTGAGTCAGCAACCCTGACCTTTGAAGAGCATGAGACTGTCATCGGTGCGACCATTGATGCGGTCAATGGCAGGGTGCCGGTGGTTGCCGGAACGGGTTCAAATAATACTGCCGAAGCCCTGCGATTTACCAAATCTGCATACGATCAGGGTGCAGATGGTGTCCTTGTTTTATCTCCGTATTACAATAAACCGAACCGATCGGGTCTTATTAAGCATTATACCAAACTTGCCGACGTCGGCGTCCCGGTCATTATTTACAATGTGCCCTCACGCACCGGCCAGAATCTGGCCCCCGATTTAATTGCAGAACTCGCCGCCCACCCGAACATTGTCGGTGTCAAAGAGGCGAGTGGCAACATTACCCAGATATCGCAGATCATTGAAGCCACGCGGGACGAGGACTTTTCGGTGTTATCCGGGGATGATGCCATGATGCTCCCGGTACTCGCACTCGGGGGGGTCGGGGCAATTGCCGTCACCGCAAACATCGAACCGGCGCGGATGGTTGCCATCTATGAACGGTTCTGTGCGAACGACTATGCGGGCGCACGCGATATGCACTACGCACTCGCCCCGCTGATGCGTGCCATGTTTATCGACACGAATCCCATCCCTGTCAAGCAGGCGGCTGCTATGCGGGGTATGGCCGCAGGACCCCTGCGTTTGCCATTAGATTGTTTGACCGATGCTGCAGAAGCACAGCTGAGGGAGGTGTTATCCCATTATGATTAACGTAGCTATATGCGGAGCGCTCGGGCGCATGGGCACCACCATTGCCCATTTGGTGAGTGAGGCAGACGATATGACGTTTGTCGGCGGTGTGGACGTGAAAGCAGGTACCCTCTTAGGGGCGCCGGTGGTTGAGTCCGCTGACATCCGCACGTTCCTGCGGGACGTGAAGCCTGACGTTCTTATTGACTTCACGATTGCCCATGCAGCCGTTGAAAATATCCGCGCCGGCGCTGAGGCCGGGGTGGCTTTGGTCGTCGGCACCACGGGTTTTTCCGGGGAACAGCGCACAATCATTGATGCTGCCATCGAAGGCAGTGTCCCTGCTATCATCTCGAGTAACTACAGTGTCGGCATGAATATCTTCTGGAAACTCGTCCGTGAGGCAGCACAGCGCCTTGGGGACTATGACACTGAAGTCATCGAAGCCCATCACCGCTACAAAAAAGATGCGCCATCCGGCACAGCGCGGACTCTCCTTGAGATCATCACAGAAGAGACCGGAAAGACCGAATATGTCTATGGCCGAGAGGGAATGACCGAGCGAAAGGATGAGATTGGTGTCCATGTCATTCGCGGCGGGGATATTGTCGGAGACCATACTGTGCTTTTTACGGCAAACAACGAGACTATTGAACTTTCCCATCGGGCCTATGATCGTGCGGTCTTCGCGCATGGGGTCATTCGGGCGGTACGGTTTGTGTCGGGAAAACCACCCGGTCTCTACACAATGACGGATGTCCTCGGTCTCTAGGACCGGGTGTCCAATCGAACTCTTTTTATTGCTTTTCTGATAATGTGCATAGAGAGGATTTGCCATGGTAGCAATAGTAGATAAGAAAAAATGTACCGGCTGTGAAACATGTGTGGATGTCTGTCCCGCAGCAGCGATTGTGATGGAAGATGATATTGCCGTAGTTGACCCGGATCTTTGCATTGACTGTGAATCCTGTGTGGATGAATGTCCTGCTGAAGCCATCCACATCGGATAAACCAAACTTTTTATACTTCATTCAGCTATAATATAAAATATCTATGATAAATGTAGGTGTGCTCGGAGCGACAGGTGCCGTTGGCCAAAGATTTGTACAGCTTCTCTCTGATCATCCATGGTTCAACCTTACCACTCTTACTGCATCCGATCGCAGTGCAGGAAAGCGGTATGCGGATGTTGTTAACTGGCGTCTTGATGTCCCATTCCCGGAAGAGATTGCAGACCTCATCGTAAAACCGACCACGGCTGCAGCAGTGTCAGATCTGGATCTGGTATTCTCTGCGCTTCCTGCGGATATTGCCACAACGCTTGAGACCGATATTGCCGCGGCAGGGGTAGGTGTCTGTAGTAATGCATCATCTCACCGGATGGATGCTGATGTGCCTCTTGTCGTCCCTGAGGTCAATCCCGACCATCTGGGTCTGATTGACGTGCAGCGTGACAAAGGGCGTGATGGCTTTATTGTAGCAAACCCCAACTGCTCAACCATCGTGTTCTGCCTCT
>JAAYIO010000087.1 GCA_012523385.1 Methanomicrobiales archaeon | reverse complement strand
ATTGCATCCTGCAGATCACATCATGGAGAAGCGGATCGGACTTTTTTCCCATACACTCAATGGGTTCCAATCCATAATCTGACAGGATCTTCATCATTTTCTGGTATACCATCCTGACTCCCTCCTGATTTTTTTCATTCTCAAGCGCTGGCAGCGACTGTTCAAAATCGTCAAGGATGACGAGGAGGTCTTTTATCAGGTTTTCGTTTGCACGGGTAATGACTGATTTTTTCTCTTTCTCAGACCATTTCCGGAAATTTTCAAACTCTGCCTGGAGATATTTCAGCCGGTCTAATCGCTCTTCCGCGAGAGCAGTTTGTTCAGAAAGTTTTTTTTCTAACTGTTCTATCTCTTCGGCCGGTTTGATTTTTCCTGGTTCCCCATGTTCTGCCGCCATTAAGGAAGTTCTTCAGACTCTGAAAATATTTAAGGTTTGCCTCGCACTGGCCGGATTCTCTGACACATAGATGGATTTTAACAACTGCCCGGATCAACAAAAAGATTGAAATATATTCTGAAATTGTATTTAAGACTGAATTTAAAGAATAAATGTAATGTGTGGGTTCATATTGGTATTTGTCAGATACTAACTGGCCGTCGGATACCCACCCATAAAGATATTCCATACACTGATCGTGCCGACCACCTCTGGGCATTCCAGAACAGCGATATTTCTTGTGTTATTCTTGCCCTCCCCGGGTAAGACGTGTCTCACATTTGGGGCAGGTCATACTCCAGCATGGAACAGTGGGGGATCGCTCTGCGGTATACCCGCATCGGGGGCAGATGCATCGTCCCGGTCTATCTCCAGAGCGCTTAGGTGTTGTTTCCGAATTATTCATAGTCATATATACCGCCGCCAAACTCCGGTTTAGAGAGTTTATCATCCAGCTCTCTATTTAAGGAATTCTGATGTGTCCCCTGCTTTTATTGGAGTGTCGCAACTCTTTTACTTTAAAATAGGGGTGCTTGTATTACTGTTGTCGTTTCATTTACCCATCAAAGGCACGTCGCACTTTGGGCATTTAATACTCCGGCAGGGAACGCCGGCAGTCTTTTCGACGGCGTAGCCGCACTGAGGGCAAACGCATTGTGTCGGCGGGTTGCGACGCCGCTGTTGGCCTCCGCCATGGGAAATATCTGTCATATATATGGTGCGGATATCACCTCTGAATGGGGATAAGGATATGCATGGCTCTTATCAGAGATGCCCCTGGGCGATCATTGATTATCTGTGCATACCCATCCTTTGGGTATATCATGAAGTTCGGCAAGAAAAGCAAGCAACCGGGTGTTGTTGCCCTCCGTGAAAAAGGCGTAATCTCCCTGAGGGTGAAGGCTGTTGCAGGGATTATTTCTGCTGACCAGCTTGAGGCACTGGCAAAAACGGCACGGGAATTTGGGCAGGGCGACGTCTGCACGACTGCCCGGTTGAATATTGAGGTGCCCGGCATACAACAAGCGGATGTGCCTGACGCCACAGCGGTGCTGTCTGAGGCAGGGCTCGTGTTGGGCAGCACGGGTTCATCTGTCCGTTCCGTTGTTGCCTGCAAAGGGACAGTCTGCCGGCATGGCTGCTATGATACCTTTGCGATGGCCTGTTTACTTGAAGAACAGGAAGGCGGACGCCCTCTGCCACGGAAGCTCAAGATTGCTATTGCAGGGTGTCCGAACAACTGCTCCCGGGTGCAGTTCAATGATATAGGATTCATGGGTCACCGTTATCCGCGGTTTGATGAGGATGAATGTAGCCGATGTGGTGCCTGTCAATTGGTCTGCAAAGAAGATGCCATTGCGGTCGATGATGAGGGAATCATATTCGTTTCAGACCGTTGCATCGGCTGCGGCGACTGCATCGCCGTTTGTCCGCTGGATGCAATCAGCATTGCTGAAGAAGGACTGACTCTCTATCTCGGCGGCCGTGCAGGGAGAGCGATTCGTCTGGGCACCGAGGTGCCGGGCAGTATTGCAGAAAATGATGTGCCGGCCCTTACCCAACGAATCATTGCATATTTCGCCGAAAATGCCTGCGATGGGGAACGGTTTGGGCAGATGATGGATCGGATGGGTGAGGACAGGGTTTTCAGGGAACTTGGATTCTGATCTCTGGAATAGAGTGCCGGGGACGGGTAGCATACCCTTCGAATATCAGGGTATGCTACTGGTTACTTTCCCCACGGTTGCCAGATAGATGACAAACTGGTTTTCGCCGTCAAGACCAAGGAGTTGGTTCATGGCTCCGTCATCAAACGCCGCGATAGCACAGACGCCGCATTCGATGGCTTCAGCACCGAGATAGAGATTCTGACAGGCATGGCCCGCATCGATGAAGAGATAGCGGTATCCCCGTTCACTATACCGCCATGACATGCGGTAAGGCACTGCTGTCCAGATGACGGTGACCGCGTTCTTTTTTACAAACTGCTGGGAGAGGCATGCCTGAAATAATTTTTCCGCAATATACGGCTCGGTGTTGACTTCTGCAAGCAGATGTTCAATGGCAAGGTAGCGGTACAGTCCCGGTGGCACGCCCTCCACATTATTGACGAGCACATACGCCTCCAGTGCATGACGTGCACCGGCAGACGGCACGGTCCGGAGCGTATATTCCCCGTGAACGTTTCGTTTTACTCCCTGCGTGCACCATAAGAGAAACGATAACTCAGCAAGCGTGATCGGTTCCTTCTGGTATAATCGCCTGCTCTCGCGGTGCATGATGGCATCCCGGAGATTTATAGGGAATACAGCGACTGAGTCGGGTGCGGGCAGACGGATTCTCTCTTTGTTTTCAGGACAGGCAATCTCCAGCGGAGGCTGAGGCTTGCCCAGCATCTGATCAGATGGGGTAAGATACGAGTATTGGGTATTTTTCAGAAATTCTGAACCAGTTTTCTTTATTTTTATTCACCACCGTAATATGTTCTCCTGAACCTTGAGAACTCTGAAGGCAGATTGGCAGTTTATGGGTAAGGTCTTTTCCCTGTTTGCAAATGCTTGCTCAAAGAGACAATCTCTCCACAAAATGAGAACCACTCCCCGGGATGTTCAGAGGATAATTTGAATCATCTTATCTGTGGCAACAACGCTTTCGGCATCGTGTCTGTGACCTTTTACTCTCATTCCGGCGCAATTTGAGAAATCACCCACATACATTGTGTAATTTTATTCCCAACCTTTTTACTATTATAACCGCTATTACGCCCAGAGTGATTCCATGAACCAGCAACGACTAATTATTGCCGGCATCGCCATCCTTGTATTAATAATGGCTATGTTTGGCTTTCTCGGCGACTGGTACTGGTTTGTCGCCATTGGCTATGAGGATATTTTCCTCACCATTCTGGGTATCCGCGTCGCGCTGTTTGTTGTCGCTACAGCGGTATTCTTTGGATTTGCCTATCTGAATATCCGACATGCGGCAAAAAAAGCGTCCCGCCTCCACAGAGATTCATCGGAAGGATTTACGATTGCAATATTATTTGCAGGCATTTTGGCGTTCCTTACCGGTCTGGGTGTGTCAAATTCGTGGGAAATGGTGTATAAATATCTCAGTCAGGCGCCGTTCGGGATAATTGATCCTATATTTGGTCTTGATGTCGGATTTTATGTATTCTCTCTCCCGTTCTACCATATTGTCCTGAACTTCTGTATCGTCCTCTTTGTTTTGACGATTCTCTTGTCAAGCCTTCCCTATCTTGCAGGTCGTCCGGGAAATCTCTTCAGTAACCCGTTTATTTATCCCTCGGGGACTGAATATGAGGGTGGACCGGTATATGAACGCGGTCCCTCAATGAAGCAGACGATTCAAACATTTCTTCCGCAGGTAAATGCACTGCTCTTTCTTACCTTTGCAGTGCTTGCCGCCCGCATCTGGTTTGCCAGGTTTGACCTGCTTTCCTCCCAAACCGGTGCGGTGGTCGGGGCCGGGTACACTGCGGTTCATGTCATCCTGCCGGTGCTCACCATCCTTGCCGCTGTGGCATTTGTCATCGGCATCGGATTTTTAATCAATCAGAAGTTCAAACGCGTTGAGGTGATCACCTACGGTATTGCTGCCTTTGCGGTGATTGCGTTCCTTGGTATTATCGGCGGTGCGGCCGTGCAGAGTCTTGTCGTCGAGCCAAATGAGCTGAATATGGAGGAGCAGTATCTGGACTACAACATCCGGTTCACGCTTGCAAGCTACGCCCTTGATACCATCGAAGAGGTGGCTTTCCCCGTCTCGTATAATCTTACGGCAGCAGATATACGGGACAACGATGCAACCATCAAAAATATTCGTATCTGGGACTGGCGTCCGCTCAAGACTACCTATGAACAGCTCCAGCTCTTCCGGACATATTATAACTTCAATAGTGTGGACGTAGACCGCTACCACTTCAACGGCAACTACGAGGAGGTTCTCGTCTCGGCCCGTGAAATGAACATCGAGGGTCTTCAACCAGAAGCTCAGACATGGGTGAACCAGCATCTGATCTACACCCATGGCTATGGCGCCGTGATGAACCCTGTCGATGAAGTAACCGATGACGGTCTCCCGGTATTCTACCTAAAGGACATCCCCCCGTCTTCCCCGTATTTAACGCTCGAACAGCCACGGATCTATTATGGAGAGGGGACGAAAAATTATGTCGTGACAGCTACTACTACGGAAGAATTCGACTATCCTGCAGGAGAACGGAATGCCTATCACGTCTATGACGGACGGGGTGGCGTCGTCATGGATAATTTTGTAAAACGACTCATTTATGCGTTAAAATTCGGTTCAACTGAGCTCATGGTGTCAGGCTCTCTCACGGATTCGAGCAAAATCCTTTTCCACCGCACGGTCATTGACCGTGCACAGACCAGTGCCCCGTTCCTCTCCTATGATTCTGACCCCTATATTGTGGTAGCAGATGACCGTCTCTACTGGATCATAGATGCATATACTACCGCAGATCGATTCCCTTACGCAAAACCTTTTGTTGTCTCCACCGTCGGAGGTGAACGGCTTAATTATATCCGAAACAGTGTAAAGGTGGTTGTTGATGCTTATAACGGGGATATCAGCTACTATATCGTTGACCCGAAAGACCCGCTCATCCAGACGTATGACAACATCTTCCCTGGTCTCTTCAAAGAGTTTGCCGATATGCCTGAATCTCTCAAGAGTCACATCCGCTATCCTGAGGGGCTTTTCTCTGTGCAGGCAGATCTCTACGCCACGTATCACATGAAGGAACCCCGGGTCTTCTACAACAAAGAGGACGCATGGGTCATTCCCGATGAGATATACCGTGGTCACCGCAAGCAGATGGAGCCGTATTATGTGATCATGAAACTGCCAGGGGAAGCGTCAGAGGAGTTCATTCTGATGATCCCGTTCACCCCAAGAAACAAGGAGAATATGATCGGATGGATGGCTGCTCGATCAGACGGGGATGCCTATGGTTCTCTTATTACCTACAAGTTCTCCAAACAGGAACTTACCTATGGACCTCTGCAGGTTGAGGCACGGATTGATCAGGACACGGAAATATCACGGGATATTACCCTTTGGTCACAGTCCGGTTCTTCGGTGTTCCGGGGCAATACGCTTGTCATACCCATTGAAGATTCTATCATATACGTGGAACCGCTGTATCTGGAAGCAACCGAGAAAGGCACGCTCCCTCAGCTCAAACGGGTGATCGTTGTCTATGGCGATCAGGTGACAATGCAGAATACCCTGGCGGAAGCGCTTGCGGTCATCTTCGATGGCAAAGTCCCCGGAGATGATGGACCGGGCGACCTGCCGCCGGTGAACGACGATGACCTAACGAAGCTTACCCGAATTGCTGAACTCTATGACCTGGCCAGTCAGGCCCTCAATGATGGCGATCTTGGCCGGTATCAAAAATATGTCGATGAAATTGGCCGGGTTGTGCGATCATGATCCCATCATCACCAACCACATCCTTTGTTTTGTTTGAAATCAAACGTATGCCTCAGGAGTATATGACATGACCTTTGAGCACGAGCGCACTGTACTAGATGAGGCCGTACGCACCTGCACCCGCTGCCCTCTTGCAAAGACACGAACCAACGCCGTTCCGGGAGAGGGCCCTATTCCTGCCCGTGTTCTCTTCATTGGTGAGGCGCCCGGCAGAAGTGAGGATCTCAAAGGTGTCCCCTTTGTGGGCCGGGCGGGAACTATTCTCGATAGCCTCCTCGCAGATATCGGTCTCGAACGAGATGATGTATTCATCACGAATATTGTCAAGTGCCGCCCACCGAAGAACCGTGATCCAAATCACGAGGAGATTGAGGCCTGTCGCCATTATCTTGACGATCAACTCTCTCTGATTCGCCCCGTGGTGATCGTCCCCCTTGGACGGTTTGCCATGAGCTGGGTGCTTGAGTCCTATGGCATTGCCCCCGGTGGCCCCATATCTGAGGTGCACGGCAAAATCTATCGTATTCTTACGATCACAGGGGAACGTATTGTTATTCCTGTCTTTCACCCCGCGGCCACCATTTATCGCCCTGCATACCGCGAGTCGCTCGCTGCTGACTTTAAAACCATCCGGGCGGTGCTTGATGGCGGTCCGGTTGGTGAGATAAAGGAACAATAAGATGAATGTCGGCATGTCCAGCAGTTTGCGGGCATGGCACGATTTACATTTTTAAAAATAGTATTCGGAAGCGTGCGTTCATTTCTCCGTGTTTTGTATGATACGAATGGTCTGGTAGCGTGCAACGGGGTATCTACACCATGCCGATACGGTAGCTGGATGGCCGCGGGTGTTCGGACACCACCACTAACGCTTTTTTTCAGGCACTTCTTCGATCGTTTCAACATCAATAGAAAAACCTTTGATACTCCCACGTTAGGATAATGCTTCCCTGACGTCCCTCAGGATGTTTTCCATCAGAATTTCTGCATCAACCTGCTTGTCAGTGTCCACGTCAATATGCCCGGTGATTGTTGCGCTGAATCGTTACATGATTATTCTCTTTCTTTTGGAGTTATTGCATCTCTCTCCTCATCAAACGAACCAAAGAACCGAAGACTGTCCCCGTGTTCCTGTGATCCGATTACCCCCATATTGGGTCATCGCCAAACCGGTTGTTCCAGATATCTGAATGGGTCTTTTCAGCGGTCTTTATCAGATCATCAACTCGGAATGAAAAACGGTAGTTCATGCAATACTCCATTAAAAAATGATAGGATTCGTTGAGGTGAATCGTCTCCTGATGGGATGTGGGAGCGTCAATCCCTGCGATATCCGGATGACACTGTTTGATTTTTTCATGATACCTATGGCGAATCTCGCCCATACTGGCCTCCCCCGTTATCCCCAGTGCTGTGGCGGCATCCCGGATGGCTGTCGCGGTCGTGATGTCCATAAGAGAGTCATGGACGGGAACGGCGATAAATACTCATGTCAGCCTCTCTCGAAAACAGACATAT
>JAAYIO010000086.1 GCA_012523385.1 Methanomicrobiales archaeon | reverse complement strand
TTTTGTGACAATATCTCCTCCAAGAATATCAACTCCTCTTTTGAAGAACGCATCCGGGAGCATGCTTGCGGTAGGACCCATGACAACGATGCGGGCATTTTTATGTGCTAAACTAAGAAGACCCTCAAGTGTACTGTTAATGAGGGTTGTTCCGGTAATTACCAGCAGATCGGCCTTTGGAACACACTCATTTGTCTTATCAACAGGAACAAAAAAGGGCATCTCATCCGGCTTCAGGGTTCGCGGGTCCTGTTCAATCACATTAAACGACTTTCCCCGTTTCAACAGAACTTTTAAGAGTGGTGCAAGTGCACCGATAACAACCACAAAGTCATCTTCGTATATCTCAACAGTGTCCATTGCATCAATGCCTTTTGTGATCGTATATCCTACCGGAGGATTTGATTTCCAGCAGAGATCTGAGAGGGCATTTATCACTGCTATGCCGAGTGCTTTTCGGATAGGTTTTGATGAGAGTGCATCATCAAAATACAAAGATATCGGCCTTTTTGTAAGGGAACCAGAATTGGGCATTGCCCGCGCTGAACTTGGACAGCAGACTGCTTCAGGAATGGCTTTTACCGGTGTATAGCAAAGCCCGCCTTCACCGGTAGTAAGTTTCACTCCGGTGAAAAATATGCCAATTACCACTCGTTCCACCTTTATCTCATCAAGTCTCGGACCAAGAATATTTTTTATATTCTCAATCGTTTCTTTAAGGATCTGGTCCGTTTCCGTATTATTTCCTGTCATGTAAGAAACATCCATAAAAATTTAGGGTTACCTGCACTTACAGCAGGAGTTTTCATCATTTGTATCTTCGGATGATTTTTTTGCAGATTTATTAAACACTGCAAGATGCAGGGTAGAATTGCCATACGCTGTGGGTACCATTGATGACTCAATGACCTCAAAGCCATTTGTATTCAGAACCTTTGCAAATTCGTCAGGATGGCAAAGTGGGTGTCCAAAACTTATCAGTGACTTTTCAAGATCGTTTATGGCATGACCGGTTTCAGGCAAACATCCTGTACTACAGAACCAATGGTTCAGAACCAATAGGCCACCATCTTTCATAGATTCTGAGACTTTTTTGATGATACAGGGAAGGTCATTTCTAAATTTATACAGAAGATGAGACATCATGATAATATCGTAATCATCGTGAGGAATCGCCTTTGTCATGTCGCCTGCCACAACAGAGATCTGGTTCTTCATTCCATATTTCTCTACATAATCCAGTGCCACGGGGACAATGTGCGGTTTGTCGAAGACGACAGCCTTCAGGTCGGGATTTTTCTGGCATAACGCAACACAATAGAGACCGTGACCGCCACCAATGTCAAGGGCTTTTTTGGACTGTGAAAATTTGTCCCAGTTTGCAATTCTGGATACAATCGTCTGAAATTCTCCGCGGATTCCTCTCTGGGCAATACTGTTGATGTGCCCCTGTGATGGACCTTCTTCGAATCCGGCAATCCTTTCGTTCTGGTTTTTGATGTTTCCTGCAAGGTCATTCCATTTTGATGAACCTTCTTTGTGGGAAAGTATCAAATCTCCCTGATAAAACGGGCTTTTTGAAATGAGGAAATTTTCAGTTAGTTCGGTATTTGAAAACATCCCTTTTTCTTCTGATATAAATCCCATGTCTTCGAGTGTCGCAAGGAAACACCTGGTAAACATTCCGTTGAATTCAAGTGAACTCGTGATTACCTCTTTGTCGGATGGTCCGTTTTCATCAAGCCAGTCAAAAATGCCGGTTTTAAGAGCGGCAGTAAGTACAGAATAATACTTAAGACCATTTACGACTTCATCAATTTTCCCAATTCCTGCGGGGGTTTTCATATCACAGATCGGTGTATTTTTTTGTATCATTTGTTTCACGTCCTTATTTTTTCATAGTTTCGGGTGTAGTATGTGGGTAATTTCGTCGTCAGTGAGATTGTAGTGATAATATTCGTTGAAAAACGATCGGGTTTCATCTTCGATACTGATGTCTGCAAATTCTTCCGGATAAAGGGTTTTAGCAAGCCACAGTATGCCAAGAGGGCTCTCAGGGGACGGTCTGTCCCACCAAAATGTGCCTATCGGACATTCGTAGATTTTATTGTCCTTAACTGCAAGGATATCGGATAACTGAGAGTTATTTTTTCCCTCATCGGCCGTTATGTAGACTCCCTCGTTGCAACTGGTGATGATTACCGCCGGGTACCAATTAAGAAGTTCATCAATGACAATATCCCGTTTAGCATCATTACTTTCCGAGACATAG
>JAAYIO010000085.1 GCA_012523385.1 Methanomicrobiales archaeon | reverse complement strand
TCGTTTCTCATGTATTCGGCAGGAAAAAGTCTGCATCAGATTGTCTTCTGGCTGATGGGCGGTTTCTGGAACGTCTCATGGAGCGATGTCTGGCTTGGTCTTTTGATCCCTGTCGGGGGGATTTTTTTAATTGCCCTTGCCCGAGACCTGAATATTCTCTCTCTGGGAGAGGAAGACGCCCTTCACCTTGGCGTCAATGTTGAGCAGTTCAAGCGTGTTCTGCTTTTTATCTCTGCGGCAGTCACGGCAGTTGCTGTATCCATTGCAGGGTCAATCGGATTTATTGGTCTCATTACGCCTCATGTGATGCGGCTCATTGTCGGGCCTGATCACCGGGTTCTCTTCCCCGCATCGATGATTGCAGGCGGGCTTTTCCTTCTTATGGCAGACACCCTCACCCGATCGTTTCTGGGAGAGATGCCAGTCGGTGTGATCACCTCTTTTGTCGGTGCGCCGTTTTTCATCATGCTCCTCAGGAGGAGGATGCGGGCATGATCGATGTAAACGGTCTCTCTGCCGGCTACGGAGGAGATGATATCATTCGCGAGATCACCCTTTGGGCAGAAAAAGGCGAATTTGTCGGGATAATCGGCCCGAACGGCTCGGGCAAGACCACGCTTTTAAAAACCCTCAGCCGGGTTCTGGAACGTTCCGGCGGTGTGGTGACTCTTGAGGGTAGAATTCTCAGCGATTATGGGCAGAAGGAACTGGCCCGCATCATGAGTGTCGTCCCTCAGGAAACAGGGATGAACTTCTCCTATACGGTGAAAGACATCGTCATGATGGGCCGGTTTCCCTATCAGGAGCGGTTTAAAAAGGAGACCGCTGATGATTACCGCATCGTGCGCGAGGCAATGGAGGTGACGAATGTCATTCACCTGAAAGACCGGGCGGTGACCGAGATATCCGGCGGGGAACGGCAACGGGTGATCATAGCCCGTGCGCTTGCACAACAACCAAAAGTGATTCTCCTCGATGAAGCGACTGCTCATCTCGATATCAATCATCAGGTGGAGATTCTCTCTATTATCCGCGATCTGGGCGAGAACGTCACCAAGATCGGGGTTTTCCATGACCTGAACCTCGCTGCTGAGTTCTGTGACCGGATTGTTCTCATGGGGGAGGGGCAGGTTCGTGCGATTGGGACGCCTGCCGAGGTGCTCACGATAAAAAACCTGCGGGATGAGTATGGCATCACGGCGATGGTGCAGTCAAATCCTGTTACGGGGCGGCCGCTGATTATGCCTCTGAGTGAAAGTGTCCCGTCTGTTCTCCGTGGCGTTCGTATCCACATTATTTCCGGTGGAGGCAGCGGTGCGGGGCTGATGTATACGCTTGCAGCGGCCGGATGTCTTTTGACGGCAGGGGTGCTTTCACCGATGGACTCTGACTTTGCGGCTGCATCACAGCTCGGCATTCCCTGTATTACGGTGCCTGCATTTGCCCCCATCACTCCCGCCGTCTGTGGAGCACTCGGGGCGTATCTCGATGAGGCAGATGTGATTATTCTCACCGCGATGCCTATCGGGGTTGGCAACCTGCCAAACATTCAGGCGCTCACCAGCGATCGCCGATCCCGGCTTATTCTTTTTGTACCGCCTGGTGGGGAGTGCACCGACTGCACACCGGCAGGGGACGGCTCCTTCCTTGCGGCGATACGCGATGCGGGGTGTCCGGTCGTCTCATCGCGAAATGACCTGTATCGGGAAGTTGAAAAACGGGTTATTACCGGCAAAAGCCGAAAATAAAATTAAAATTCGATAATTTCTCTTTTTTCAGTTCTCTCCTCAACAGTGATTGCACCAAATATTTGGATATAACTAAATAATAGATTATCAGATATTGTTAACTTATATCCAAAAGGTCTGTTTATGAATTCTAAGATGCGTATTCGTTTATCCCTTTTCATCATGGTGCTTCTCGTCATGGTGCAGGGTTGTGCAGCGGTTGATTACCTGACATTCCATGGCGATGCCCAGCGTACGGGCTATGTTTCGGAGGCAGGCCCTCTCTCGGAGAATATTCGGTGGAATGTTTCACCGGGTTCAATTGATTGTTCCCCGGTGGTGGCGGATGGTCGGGTCTTTGTCGCGACTGGTCCTGACATGGCTCATCCGGCGGCTGTTCCCGCTCTCTCCTGTTATGATACAGAGACCGGAGAGGAACTCTGGA
This sequence comes from Methanomicrobiales archaeon, assembly GCA_012523385.1. Taxonomy (GTDB): domain Archaea; phylum Halobacteriota; class Methanomicrobia; order Methanomicrobiales; family Methanomicrobiaceae; genus Methanogenium. Next base: position 1,388 of record JAAYIO010000085.1, on the reverse strand, counting down.
CATATGCAACAGGGTCCGAATGTGGTCTCACCGTTGCAGATGATCTGCTCATTGTCGGCGGCCTTGATGGCAAAATCACTGCCTTTAACACCACCGACGGAACAAAGAAATGGTCTGTTCTGGCGGATAATAACGCAGGATTCTTTGGTCTGACCTCATCGCCGCTCTATTATAATGGGCTCATCTATCTGCTGACCCCCTCTGATGGTGGTCTTCACGTGTATGACCCGGCAGATGGCAGTGAAGAATGGGCAGTAGCATTTGGAGCCTGGGATATCGGGTGGACGAATGCAACCTACTTTACCGCTCCCGCTGCAGCAGACAACGTGGTATACTTCCCGTCCAATCTCTCAGAACTCTATGCGTATGACATCACAACCAGAGCAGAAATCTGGAACGTCACTCTTGACGGTGATATCAGGTCAGCACCGGTAATCAATACAGACTCGCTCTTTATCAAAACCACAACGGCACTCTATGAAGTATCCCGTACAGATGGTGCTGTGCTTGCGAGTCGCACAATGGATTCCAACCTCGGTACACCGGCACTGGACAGCGTGAACAACCGCCTCTATGTAGGAACAGGCAGTGGAATGGTCTGTCTGAATACCAATGATATTGCCGGAGCGCACGTATGGAAGGCGACAACAGCAAAGATGGAGGTTTCACCGGTCATCGCAGGAAATTTGGTCTACGGTGCCACCAACGAAGCGCAGTCTTCTGTTTATGCATTCAATATCGCAGATGGCAGTGAAGCATGGAGATACACACTTCCGGCACCCGCAGGTGGCAACTACGCCTCATTCTGGGGTTCGTCGCCGGCAGTTGCAGATGGTGTGCTCTATATCGGCGCTGAGTATACAAACACCCTCTACGCCATTGGGGAGGATGTCACGCCTGTTGGACCCGTCGTTATCTTTGATAACGATGTAACGGTCACTGATGGTGATACCTTCAGTTTCGTGCCTTCAAACAACGCTTCTGCATCGTACACCATCAACCGCACAACCGACCTTGGTGCGCTTGACAATGCGGCAACTTTGGGCGGGTTCACGTTCAACGCGTCCGATGCCTGGTATGGATCCTTCGGTTCGTTCCTTCTGGAAGATATCAACGGGATTGCAAACGAGGACTGGACACAGCCCAATGCACATTCATGGGCTCTCTACCTGAATGGTGCTCCAACTTCAGTGGGTCTTGGTGGAAACGCCCTCGTTGACGGTGACACAGTGACGTTCTATTACTGTCCGTCCGACCCTGACACCTATGCGAATCTCATCGATGAGGCGACCTACATCGTGAATATCAATGTAATGGTATCTCCGGTGAAAATCTCTAACGTTGATGTGACAAACGCTCCTCGTGGCGGCACATCGGTGGCGACCATC
>JAAYIO010000084.1 GCA_012523385.1 Methanomicrobiales archaeon | reverse complement strand
ATGAAACGGAAGCGGGAATTATACCGCCACCACCCGTATGACCATCTGCACCCTCACGATGCCCACCATGCATGGCAACAGCCCAAACTGCTACCTGACCACGATGCCCACACTCATCCCCACGAGGAAGAACGGGGACCGCATACTAATCAGCCCGGGCCTATCAAGTATGCAACCAAAATAACGCAGACAGGACGGAGGGAGTCAATATCCAGAGAACATAAACCGATGAAATGACTGGACCAGAGATCATTTGCGAAAAAACGTCCCCTACAGAAGGATCGTTAAAAATGGTGTGTTTTCATTTATTATTTTTTCATGACTGCACCGCGGTCTGCCTGACAGACTGCGGCTGCATACCGGCTGAGAACACCGGAAAGATTCTTTTTGGGAATTATCAGGGTTTTTTTGCGTAATTCGAGCACATCCGATGAAACATCCAAGTCAATCCGGTTCTCGAAGAGATCAATCGTGATACTGTCACCCTCTTCCACCAGTGCAATCGGACCACCCACCGCGGCCTCAGTAGCGACATGACCAATACAGGGTCCCCGAGTCCCACCAGAGAACCGACCATCTGTTATCAGAACAACACGGTTGAGCCCGCGGCCCATGATGGCTGAAGTGGGGGAGAGCATCTCCGGCATGCCGGGCGCACCTGCGGGACCCTCATACCGGATGACCATGACATCGCCTTCCACGATTTTGCCGGAGAGGATGGCCTCCATTGCCGCAATTTCAGAGTCAAAGACCCGTGCAGGGCCGGTGTGCCGCCACATCTCACCACGAACACCTGCAGCCTTAATGACTGCACCGTCGGGTGCAAGGGTTCCCCTGACGATCTTTAATCCGCCGGTGGCATGCACCGGATCAGAGAGTGGGCGGATAATGGCAGAATCACCTGCGGGAGTGGTTGCCGCGAATTCTGCGATACGGACCCCGGATACCGTTAGTGCATCCTCAAGGAGGGGAGCAAGTTCGTGCATCACCGCAGGAATACCACCTGCATAGTAAAGTGTTTCCATCGAATGAGGCCCTGAGGGCTGCATATAACAGATGTGCGGTACGGCGGCACCTATTTCATTAAAATCATTGAGTGTAAGGGGCACGTCTGCCTCCTCTGCAATCGCCATCAGATGCAGGACGGTATTGGTGGAGCCTCCGAGTGCCATATCCACCCGGATTGCATTGCGCATACTCTCTTTAGTGATGACATCACGGGGTGTGACACCTTCCCGAACAAGACCGACAACCCGTTCACCACTCATCCGTGCAATCGCAAGTTTCTCGGCATGCACTGCCGGTGTCGCAGCACACCGGGGAAGAGACATACCGAGGGCTTCTGTGATGCAGGCCATGGTATTTGCCGTATAAAGACCCTGACAGCTACCGCAGCCGGGCATGGCACACTTCTCAAGGGCGATGAGGTCTTTTTCATTCATCGTGCCAGCGGCCACTCTCCCCACACCTTCAAATACATCGACGAGCGAGAGTTCTTTTCCGCTACATTTTCCGCTGAGCATTGGTCCGCCGGTCACAACAATCGCCGGAATATTACATCGGGCCGCGGCCATCAGCATACCGGGAACAATTTTATCACAGGTGCAGATGCAGACAAGGCCGTCAAAGCGGTGGGCTTCAATCATGAGTTCGACAGAGTCTGCTATCGTCTCACGGGACGGGAGGGAATACCGCATCCCCTCGTGTCCCATTGCAATGCCGTCACAGATACCGATGGTATTGAACTCAAAAGGCACACCGCCGCCTGCGGCCACTCCTTCTCTCACGCGTTCTGCTACCTGACGGAGGTTGATATGACCCGGCACGACGGTATTCCATGAGTTGGCAATCCCGATGAACGGCATCTTCATCTCGTCGTCTGTTATTCCGAGGGCCCGCAGAAGAGAGCGATTCGGCGCACGGACATACCCTTGTTTCATTTCATCGCTGCGCATAGATACTCGTACATTGATGAACCCAGAGCAATAAAAAAGAGATGTGCACAAGCAATCGGTTTCATATATCTGGTGCAGTGGTCTGATGCATACACTTCGTAAATATCATAGATTGAGAACGTATCATGGAATGAGACGATGAACAACAAAAAGAACGTAACTATTGCAGCAGCAGACATCGGTGCCACCCATGTCAGAAGTGCAGTCTTTACGGATGGAGGTAAGGGAGAGATGCAATGTCTTGTTCACCGCAAGGAAGCACTCTGCCGTGATGGACCGGATGGGTCTGTTGTGACCAGACAGGTTATCCGGATGATCCGCGAAGTGTGCGATGATGCAGGCATTTCTCCGGATGCGGTAGGTATCAGCACGGCAGGTCCGCTTTCTTCCGGGAAGAAGAGCATCAGGATGAGCCCGAATATGCCCTATCCTGATATTCCTCTCCGGGAACCTCTTGAAGTTGCCTTTTCGTGTCCCGTCTTTATTCTCAACGATGCCTCTGCCGGTGCATATTACGAATACCGCATAGGAGACGGTTACAAAAACGAGATTGCTTGCCAGAATCTTGTTTATCTGACCCTCTCCACCGGTATCGGTTGTGGAATACTATCTGATGGCCATCTCCTGGAAGGATTGGACGGAAACGCTGGAGAAGCGGGCCATTTCTGTGTGGACACGCACTATAATCTGCCCTGTGGATGCGGGGGACGCGGACACTGGGAAGCATATGCTTCGGGGAGCGGGATGCCTCAATTTTATCGGGCGTGGTGTGGGGAGCAGGGTCGGGTAATTTCTGCCGGAGATACGGTGACAGCCGAATCTCTGTGTGCCGCGGCCCGTGCAGGTGATCCAATGGTTGTGGCATTCTTCCGGGATCTCGCGGTGATCAATGGACGCGGGCTTTCCACAATTATTGCTGCCTATGCTCCGGAGAGGATTATTGTGGGCGGGCCGGTTGCGACTGAGAATCCGGAACGTATAGTTGAGCAGGCACGGGAGTATATTGATGTATATCTTCCAACTCCGGAGATTCGTTTGAGCACGGCTGATGGGATGGCACCGCTTAGAGGGGCGGCGATTTTTGCCAAAGAGTCTTTAGCGAATCTTCACATTAAAACAGTAAATGATCCTTAAAGAGCTCCATCGCCTTTCGCGTCCCCTCCCTCGCCCTCTTACTATTCTGGTAACCCATAGTGATGGTCATATGCCCCCGAAACGTGCTGATGATAAAACAGGTGCAGGGCATGAAGCATCCCGGGTAACAGACATAGGCATCGGTGAGCCCTTCTGTGTCCGGGAGATTGATCGGCCCGGGATTTGATATGAAGATATCCGCCAAACCGGATTTCTGAAGGGCTACCATCTCTTCTACCACCTGGTGAATCTGTCTGCCTTCCGGGTCACATGCCATATCCATCAAAACCTGTTCAGAGATACCAATCGGTGTTGCCTTCAGGAGCTTTGTCTCCCTGATGACCCGGGGAAGGATCTCTTCCATCCCTTCTCCCTCCTTGCGTTCAAGAGTAATGCAGACATTGGCGGCCTGATTACTCATCACCCGGGACTCATCATTCCGGTACTTACGCAGGTTGACAGGGAAAAATATGTTAACCGGCCCCATATAGCCGGTGAGATCACTCATGGAAAGGAAGTAGGCTGCAATGACCGCATCATTGATGCTACCCCCCAGTGCCTTCGCACGGGTTCGGATTGCCTCCAGAACCGTAGAGCTGATAGGTTCCCGGTGAAAATTGGAAGGTTCACATGATGTACCGAACGGATCGGGCCACATCGAGTCCACCATTTCCACATTCTGAGATGCAGGCGCTCCATTTAGATTCACCCCCTGAGTCCAGAGAGTGTCACGTTCCGGAATCCCCCCTTGGGCAGGACGAATGCTCCCCGGTGTTTGGTATTCCTGTAACAGCTGAAACATGAGCGTGGCGAGACCCGACGCATCAGCAGCAGCATGAGCGAGGTTGATGACGATCACATCACCAGAAGGTCTGCGCAACAGTCGCACGCGAAACTGTAGAGGGCCATACGGGTCAACCGGTCCAATGACATGAGGGTGGTAGTTATCCGGACATTCCTCCGCGAGCACAGGAGAGACACATATTCCATCTACAAGCTTCCAGACTGCCGGGCCATTACCCCGGATAAGCCGGCTGTGAAGAACAGGATGGGCCATGAGACACGCCTGAGCGGCCTGCTCTAGAACGTCAGGGTCAAGACGTCTATCAAACTTCATCACCGCACACAGAGTGGCATCACCCAGAAGCCGGATTGAATCGGTGAAAAGATCAAGCGATGAAGCCTCACGGGTGTACATACTCAAATATGGAATAGCGAAATTTAAAAATGACATCATCTGACCGCATGATGGCATGTGAAGAGTCTCCTCCAGTAACTGCTCTAACCGTGATTATTCAAATTAAAGATGCGCCCCTCCCCGTAAGAAAATTATGGCGCGGGAATGCCTGATATGACAATATTTTATTCTTGAAACTTCAAAATGTCGTTAATATCCTTTTTTGCAAAAATACTCCCATAATCTATAAACATCTGATAAACCCCACGTTTAATTATGCAAAAAGTGCCGCTCAAATACCTCATTGTGCTTGTTCTCAGCTTGGCTATTCTAACAGCCGGTTGCACACAGGAACAGCCCGATGTCGTACCCCCCTCAGGGAATACTACTGAAGTTCAGCAGGAAACCTACACCTCCAATGCAACGCTCATCGCCTTTGTTGACCGTGCAGCTGCCTATGCCAAAACAAATGGCAAAGAAAAAGCCCTTGCAGAATTTAACGATCTGAATGGTTCATTCATCGATGGCGAACTCTACATCTATGCCTATGACTTCAATGGTACAACCCTCGCACACCCGGTCGATCCTGAAATGGTCGGAAAAAACCGTTTGGATGAAGGCGATACAGGAATATATCTCAGCAGATTAATGGAATCGGTAAAAAACGGAACCGGATTTGACCAGATCGAATACATCAACCCCGCACATGACCGGAGGCTCGAAGCAAAACTGGTGTATGCGGTAGAAATCGATGATGAATGGTGGCT
>JAAYIO010000083.1 GCA_012523385.1 Methanomicrobiales archaeon | reverse complement strand
CTGATGGACGGCCCATGCCTCAACAGTATGGGGTTTTGGGTCTCCATACGGGCCGTGATGGGTCTGGACAATATGGAGCAGGTGGCTGAGATCCTGTTCGTTAATCTTTGTCTCACCTGCAATTCGTTCGATGATAGAGATGCCCGGGCTGATATGACCGAGGAGAGAATATTTTGGAAGTTGTGAATAGGAGAATCCCTGCTCTGCAAAACAGACAGCCTTGCCTACGTCATGGAGAAGTGCCCCTGCTATCGCGATATCCCGGTCTGCAGAGATGCCTTCTGCACCGGCAAGGAAGGCTTCCGTGTACCTGGCCACCTCCAGTGTGTGTTCGGCAAGCCCCCCGCGGTATGCATGGTGCTTTGCACGTGCGGCGGGAGCAAAAAAGAAGGAGTCAGAGGAGGTAAAGACCCGCTCAACCAGTTCTCGCAGTCCCGGACGGGTGATGCCTTCTGCCATCCGGAAAAGTTCTGAACGGTTCTTTGTGCAGTCAGCAGGCGAGAAGACAAATGCATTTGCCTCAAGCAGGGCATGGTCAACAGGACCCTCGAGGAGATGCTCAACTCCTTCGTTCACACTCATCTGCAATTCGCCGTTATAGACAGATGCCTGCCCAACGATCCGGTGAACCATACCTTCTTGGATGGCATTGCAGGCTTCTGTCACCTGTCCATTCTGCCCGTTTGCGCCCCATAGCTTGCATGCCATCGTGCCAGTCGCATCACTGAGTGTGCAGGTGATATACTGCCCGCGTTTGCCTTCCCGAATCTCAGCATTGCTGATGACAAAGAGGTCACTAACCTGATCCCGGTCTTTGATTGACAAAATGGTGGTTTTCGTCTCCATAATCTCTCAATCTCCTTCGTATCTTATTCCCGTATCGCTACTATTCGTTTGAACGGTGGCCATACCGGACTTGCACAAGCCCTTTTAGCATGGAAAAACCGGTCGTACTGCCGACCCGTGAACATGGTTTATCTTGCCAGTGGATGGGGACTTCACGCACCGTATATCCCTGCCGTTTCATCTGCCATAAAAGTTCGACATCAAATTCAAACCCCTGTGATTGGATAGATGGGAGGACTGCCTGCACTACTGGTGTCCGAAATACCTTTGCCCCGCATTGGGTGTCACGATAGGGCAGGGCAAATATGAGCCGTACGAAAAGGTTGAACAGTCGACTCTGCACGCGCCGTCTTAGATTCTGTCGAATTGAGACACAGGAACCATCGATCCAACGTGACCCGATGGCTCCGTCCACATCCTCAAGGACAGAGAAGAGCCGATTCATCTCGGTGAGAACTGTCGACCCGTCGGCATCCATAAACCCGACATACGGTGTTTCTGCACGCATCAGACCGTCTGCAACACCGCCGCCTTTTCCCATACGCTCATGGTATTCCCGGCACTCCAACCGGCAAGACGGATGTGCCTGTGCAAAGGCACGGACAATATCCGGGGTGTCGTCATCGCCATCACTAACGATGATGAGCGGTCCCCTGTATGCTGCAAGTCCGTCCAGTAATTCCCCAATCCGGCATGCCTCATTGTAAGCCGGAATAACGATGGTGCAGTCCTCTTCCCTGACCGTCATTATGGATTACATGAGAGAGCATCGATGATTTCATCTGCAAACGCGGATGCGGCAAGCGGGCCGTTTGCGGTAATGATCCGGCCATCCACCACGACCGGAATGTCGGTGAAGGTAACTCCTTTATCGGCAAATGCCTTCTCAGAGAGGCGGGTCTTAAAGACAGTCGCCTGTCGCCCCTCAAGAATGCCTGCATAGGCAAGCACAACCGGAGCAAGGCATATTGCCGCCACTACTTTTGCATCGTCATACATCGTCTGGACAAGGGCACGCAGATCAGTATCCGTCCAGAGGAATTCAGCACAACCGGCGCCGCCGACGATCACAATCCCATCATACTGTGTGGGGTCGCTCTCTTTGATGGACTGCGACACCTCAACCTTCTCTCCCAGCATACCTATGCAGGACCCCGGCTTGTCGGCGGCTACATCAAAGGCTATGCCTGCTTCGGAAAAGGCTTCTGCAGGGATTAGATATTCCTCATCCCTGAATTTTTCGTGTGCAATAACCATGAGCAGTTTCATACAGATAGGTCAGTATCATAGGTTCATTAAGTCTACGCAGACTGTGTGGGGGAGATAACCCAAATCCCGTTCGATGCAATCAAGTGAACTAGCAAAGGTCTCATTTTTGAGAACGACTCAAAAAATAACTCGATTATATAAAGAATACTCTCATAAAAAGCATTTTTTTCCTTTTTCAGTCTCTCTGCATTCGGTCCGGGGTCTAGGAAACGTACTACGGAAAAGAATGATCGAGGTATATGTTTATTACTTACTTTCGCCATAATGGATTTTATGAAACAAATTTTTCACGCAGCAGAAAGTTTTAATGGAATCCAGGTCTCGTTCCTGACGGGAAAAGACACGGTATCTGAACTGTTCAGCTACGAAAATCTGATTGAGATGAAGATCAATGCCGCCGACCTTCTCGCCTATCCTGAACGGTATGCTGTTGATATGAAGGGCCCTGTTATCGTCAGAACCGATTTTTGTAACCCAAAAGCGCATGAAGAATGCAAGTCATAACCTCCAGTTGTGACTACGATCCATTTTACCCTTTTCCTGGACGGTTATTGTGATAAAAACCCTGCGGCGATATAGCCGTTGATTCCGCCGGCGGCATTGTAAATATCTGAAAATCCCTGCTGTTTCAAAATACTGCAGGCGAGGCTTGAGCGACGTCCGGACCCGCACATTGCAATAGTGGGCTCGTCAGGGTTGAGTTCGCCTGCCCGTGTTCTGAGATCCATTGCGAGAATGTTTACAGCTCCCGGGATGTGCCGTGCTTCGTATTCCTCTTTTGTTCGTACATCGAGCAGAACGGTATCAGGATCCTGAATCTTTGCATGGGTCTCCGTGGGAGAAAGCTGAGGGATGTGACTGGTGGCATATCCAGCGAACGCCCATGCATGGGTGCTCCCCCTCAGATACCCTTTTGTCTGGTCCAGACCGACTTGGCGGAGTTGTATTACTGCCTCGTGAGCCTGTTCAGGACTGTCGGCCACAAGCAGGATATCTTTGTCCGAGGGCAGCACCCATCCGGCATAGGTCGGGAAGTTATCGCTCATGTCGAGATGGTAACTGTTGGGGATATGCTGCCCACCGAATGTGGTATAGCTTTGGATGCTCACTACGATAGTGTCCGGATTAAACATGCGTTCATAGAACTCGGCTGGTTTCATCGCTATCAGTGGTGGAAGGTTTTTGATAGATGCGGGGCCTTGTCTGTTGATCTCACTGCACCGGGCAAAATGGTCAGGTGCCGGAGGCATATCTACGGTCAGGGACTGAATAATATCCTCCGGATCTCTGATATTCAGTGCCGTATTGCAGGTATTCTCATATCCGATAGTCGAAAACCACATCTTTCCAATTGTTTTTCCACAGAGAGACCCTGCACCGTGTGCCGGAAATATCAGACATTCGGGAGGGAGTGTCATGACCTTTGTGTGGAGGTTCTCGTACAGTGTTCTTGCCAGTTCATGTGCCCTTCCCGGAAAGAGGTCCGGGCGTCCAACGTCTCCGACAAAGAGTGTATCTCCGGTGAATGCAGCAACCGGCGTATCTCCTCGTGATCCGTCGGTGACTACATAGATCAGACTGTCAGGGGTGTGGCCGGGTGTTTCGAGAACATGGAATTCCATATTTCCGATTTGGAAGGTATCTCCGGCTGAAAGAGGCACGTGTGGAAATGTGCATTCGCCTGCAGCGGGGGCATATATGGTTGCGCCGGTCTCATCGGCAAGATCCATATGACCCGAGACAAAATCCGCATGGAGATGTGTCTCGAGAATGTGGGTGATCTTCATTCCTTCAGCATCTGCTGTCTCAAGGTAGTGATCGATGTAGCGGCTCGGATCAATGATGGCACACGTAGTTTTCCCCCCGATAAGATACGAGTTGTGCGCGATTTTTTCCGTAAAAAAATGTTTCAGTAGCATACAATCATCCCCGTTGTCTGTATTGCCTCTTATAACGCAAATAATATATAAACCAATCCAGTGGAGATGAACAGAAAGAGGATGGTCATTCCTCCTCCTGCCCGAAGATAATCGGCACTACGGTATCCTCCGGGAGTCATCAGGAATGCATTGACCTGATGAGTTGGAAGGATAAATGAATTCGAGGCGCAGACTGCGACAAGAAGGGCAAGTCCACGGGGATCGAGCCCGACCGATGGGCCGATAATGATGGCGAGAGGCACCAGAAGCACAGTTGCAGCCACATTTGACATAAAAAGGCTAAAGAAGGTGGCAAGCACCGCAATGCCGAGCAGGATGAGGAATGGGTGAGTCGTTGCGAGTAGACTCATCATTCCGTCAGCAAGGAATGCCGCTGTTCCTGTCTGATCCATTGCAATACCCAACGGAATTAGTCCTGCAAGGAGAAAGACCGTTCGCCAGTCGATGGCCCGGTATGCCTCATCGATGGTCAGTACCCTGCCGAGTATCATTACAATAGCACCCGTCAGAAGACCGAGCGATATCGGGATACCGGTAAAAGTGAGGGCGATGCCGCCCGCGAGGCAGAGTAGAGCGAATGGCCCTTTGGCAGAATCAACTCCCTTATCTTTAGGGGTCGAACTCACCACAAATTCCGGTCCCTGCCCGATATGGTTGATCATCTCCCATGGGCCGAATACCACAAATGTGTCCCCCGGATTCATGGGGATGTCGGTGACATCACCCCGATGTTCCCCCCCATCTGTCTAACAGAGGATCACCTCAAGGGCATGCTGTTTTCGAAATGAGACTTCACGAAGAGTTTTTCCGATATAGGGGGAATGGGGGCGGACTATTATTTCCGCAAATCCGGCATGTTCTTCACCAATATCCTCGCTATGACGTTCCTTGTCACCTACCGGGACAAGGTCGTAATCGGTTGCAAACCGTTCTGCATCCTCTTTTGTTCCGAGAAGGGAGAGTATCTGCCCCTCAGCAAAGACCGTGTATCGCCACGGGGCATAGAGGATGTCTTTTCCGGTCTTTACCGCGAGAAGATGGAGCGAATACCGGGATTTTGGGGAGATATCCTCCCTGCTTGCACCGACAAGGGAGCTAACCTTTGTGACAATATAATGATGAATGCTCGCCGGTAATTGCCAGGTTTCGATGAGGTCCTGCTGTGGTGGAGGACCGCTGGTCTCTTTATTGCCTGATGGAAGCAGATACTTTCCCAGCGTAAGAAGATAGATGATTCCGGCCAGAAAGAGTACAAGACCTATCGGAGTGACGGCAAAGATGCCGAACGGTTCGAGGTCTCCCTGTGCCATGAGATCGTTAAGGAGAATGAGAGGGGATGACCCCACCATCGTTATAGTCCCACCGAGGATTGCCATGAATCCCATCGGCATTACCATACGGGAGCGTGGTAT
>JAAYIO010000082.1 GCA_012523385.1 Methanomicrobiales archaeon | reverse complement strand
GTGTGACTGCGTAGAAGAATGGCGCCATGTCCTTGAGAACGAAGAACCGTGGTGCATGCCGCTCACCAAATAATCAGGAGCGCACGAAGGCAATGCATCCCGCCTCGGGATGGAATGCATAAAAAAATGTTCCGGGGGGGGTTACGGACAGACTATTTTTCGTAGAATTTGGAGTGAAAAATACGGGATGGGTGAAGTACTACCCGCCCGAAGATTTATTCCGTACTTATTCCCGGAGATATTTTGCCAGTATCGGGAGGAATGTGCCCGCATCACTGACTACCCCGATTGCCTGCATGGTGCCGCGGTCCATCAGTTTGGTAACAGATGCAGGATTGATGTCCACGCAGATGGTCTTGACATAGGATGGCAGGCAGTTCCCGATGGCCACTGAATGGAGCAGGGTGCCGATCATGATGACCATATCAATATCCCTGAGATGCTTTCGCATCTGATCCTGTGCAACCATGACATCGGTGATGACATCGGGAAGGGGACCATCATCACGGATAGAACCTGCGAGAACGAAGGGCACATCGTTTTTGACGCATTCATACATGATGCCCTTTTTGATCACTCCCTGTTCAACGGCATTTTTGATAGAGCCCGCACGAATCACCTCACTGATGGCGTATATGTGGTTTTTGTGACCACCGCGTGCAAGGGTGCCCGTATCCAGGTTCATACCAAGAGAGGTGCCAAAGAGGTTGTACTCGATATCATGGGTGGCGAGGGCATTTCCCGCAAAGAGAACATCGACATACCCTCCCCGGATGATCTCCGCAAGAGCAGGTGCAGCACCCGTATGGATGATAGCAGGCCCGCCGACGATACCAATCTTTCCACCGCTGGCTTTCAGACTCTTCATCTCGCGTGCAATCTGCGCGATGACCGTTTCACTGGGCCTTTCAGAGGAGACGGTGCCATGCATAAATTCAAAGGTGCCGACCTCGCGGGGGCGCTCCGGAGGGTCAACGTGGACACCGGTATCGCCCATGACGACCAGGTCGCCTTTCAGGAGTTTTGACATAGGAGTACAGAGAGCCCGTTTCTCAGACGGGACAACAACGATCAGACAGTCCATCTCGATTCCCTCTACCGGTAGCCACTCCCCCGCGTACTTCACCTGAGTGGGGTGGTTCGTGGTGGAATAGAATCCCTTGGGAACCACGCGGTTTGCTTCCGCTTCCCCAAGCCCTACATCCTCAACAACCGGAAGGCGTGCGCCGAGACGGTGAAGCACACTCATGATCTCAGCGAGCTGTGTTTCATCCTCAGCACTGACCAGCAGGCGTGCAAAGCTCTCATCCTGCTTCTTCTTCCCTATCTCAAAGACCAGAATCTCAAAATAGCCGCCCATCTCCATGATAGCGTCAAAGACCTTGGTCATGATTCCGGAATCGATGATATGCCCCCTGAGTTCTATCTCCCGCGAATACTCCATGCCATACATATTGGTATTCTGATGATAAAAATCACCTGATGGAGTCAGCGAGAGGAGGGGCAGAGCATCTGCTCGGCGGCTTCAATGTCTTCAGGCGTGTTGACATTCACCGCAATACGAGGGGATTCGATCAAAAGAGCTGTTTCTGCCTGTTCTTCACCGTTCTTTGCACCATTGATGATATTAATCCCGCACGGCACAGCATCGGTTCCGTGTATTTGCTGTACATACGCAGGGGAAGCACCGTTTTTTTGGCAGAGGGAAACAGGCACCCAGACCGAACAGGCATCGGTGCCTGCCATTTGGTAGGCTTCAAGTACGTCTGTGATGATCTCTGCCGTCAGTCCGGGGATATCACTGACCGAGATAAAGACGGGCCCCGTGATATCAAGCATTTCGATGCATTCCGTGATATCCTCTATATATCCCGCCCCTCTTGCGTGGTATGTGCTGATTCCGTGGGCCCGGCACCAGTTTGCTGTCTGGGGTACGGCAGACGAGAGAACAGCAACCGGCTCAAGACCTGCTGCACAAAAAGCATCTATCACATAGGCAATCATGGGGCGGTCGCAGATACGCACCAATGGCTTTTCCCCCCGATTCAGCCGCGTGCCCCGGCCACCCGCAACGATCAGGGCAAGCATGTATCCAGTGCCTCTAAGAGGATGCAATTTTCATCCCGCGTGCGCACGGCAATGCGCACATACTTTGGAAGGCCGAATGAGGCACAGTCCCGGACAAGGATGCCACAGGAGATGAGCCGCTCTTTTAACTCTGATGCAGGCAGCGGAGATTTGAATAAGAGGAAGTTCACCGCGGACGGACAGACGGAAAGTCCCCGTTTTTGTAGTGCATCTGAGAGAAACTCCCGTTCTTTGGTTATTTTTTCACGGGATGAATCGAGTTGATCTGCATGGTCAAGGGCAGTACAGGCATAGCTCTCTGCATATGCATTCACGCTCCAGGGAGGGCGGATGGCCTCAATCGCCGCCACGAGTTCAGGACATCCCACTCCCCAGCCAAACCGGATGCCGGGTACAGAAAAGGCCTTCGTGAGTGAGCGGAGCACAAAAACATGCCCGGAGCAGACGTCAGTGACACTTTCCGCCGGGTCTGCAAGGTCGATGAACGCCTCATCAATGAAGAGCTGGGTACCTGCCTCTTCGTGGGTCTGAATCTTTTCGAGAACCACACTCCTCGGCACCAGTGTGCCCGTCGGATTATTGGGATTGCAGAAGAACTCTGCCACGGTTCCCGCCTGCCGGTGTACGGTGATGCCTCCGGCACATTCGACAGAAACCCCATATTCTCCAAAGGTATGAGAGGGGATATTAACAGAATCGCCCGGTTTCAGGACAGCCATACAGTATGAACGGATGATCTCAACAGAACCATTTCCGACACAGATTTCATCCGGGTCGCGGCCCTCGAACCGCGCAATATGCTTTTTCAGGTCGGCATACCTATTGTCAGGATAGGATGATATCGATATTTTATCAGGATCCCATGAAAAGGAAGGCGGGAATGGGTTTAAATTTTCACTAAAGTCTAAAATAACCGGAACGGTGCTCCCTGATGCCAGATGGGTTCTTCCCCCATGCTCTGTTTTTAAAATCCGCCTGAATCTCACATATCACCGTCTATTTTACAAATAATTGAACATTTGGTCATATGGCAGAATGCAGGGCGGGATCACATCAATACAGAAGGTATATATGCCAGAGTAATCTATGTTTAGATTGTCTGGAACAAGTCTGTCACAAAGCACCTTTGCGTCAGACAGGTGGATGACATTTAGCTGTCATGTGTCAGACATTGGAGATAACCATGATGGAGCGCATCACGATTCGTTTACCCCCTCAGCAAATGGCCATGTTAGAGAAACTGGTGGCTGCCGGGGAGTTTCCGACCGTATCTGAAGCGGTGAGATATGCCGTACGGGAACTCATCGAAAAGAAAGCGAACCGTGTTCTAAGGGACAGCGAGCAGATCTCGTTTGAGGTTTAGGAGAGAATTTACAATGGGAAAAGAATTGTATGCCAGGTATAACGAATATTACCCGGTCGAAATTATTACGAGCGGCCTTCAGGATGTTGAGAGCCTGATGGAGTCCATTGATAATCGCTCCTATACCGTCCCGCGCACATACGAAAAAATCTATCAGATTCAGGAGGATTTGGATGCAGTCTATTATTAAGGAAGCTTTGAAAAATGCTGAACAGGAGAAACAGCAGACCCGGGGAGTTATTGGAGATGACGACCTAGTCGGGCAGCCCCGTATTGTTATTGTCGGATGCGGTGGAGCAGGAAACAACACCATCAACCGGCTTTATCACATGAAAGTCAGTGGTGCAGAAACCATTGCGATTAACACAGATAAACAGCACCTCGAGATGATTCAGGCCGACAAGCGTGTCCTTGTCGGAAAATCACTCACGAAAGGCCTTGGTGCCGGCGGATTCCCGGACGTCGGCAAACGTGCAGCAGAGATGGCCCGCACAACGATTGAAGGCCTGCTCGCAGATGCAGACCTCGTTTTTGTCACCGCAGGTATGGGTGGCGGAACAGGCACCGGTGTCGCACCAGTGGTCGCACAGATTGCAAAAGAACAGGGCGCAATCGTTGTCGGAATGGTAAGCTACCCCTTCCAGGTCGAGAAGGCACGCCTCCTCAGAGCAGAGGAAGGACTTGAGGCACTTTCCCATGCAGCAGATTCTGTCATTGTCCTCGACAACAACCGCCTCATGAACTTTGTGCCAAACCTGCCCCTCGGACAGGCATTCTCAGTGATGGACCAGCTCATTGCAGAGACCGTGAAAGGTATCTCAGAGACCATTACAGAACCATCGCTTATCAACATCGATTATGCAGACGTGCGTGCGATCATGAGCAAGGGCGGCGTTGCAGTCATGCTTGTCGGCGAGAGCAAACAGCAGAACAAGGCAGAGAGTGTCGTACACGAGTGCCTGAACCACCCCCTCCTGGACATTGACTACCGCGGCGCAACCGGCAGTCTGATCCACATCACCGGCGGCAATGATTTGACGCTTTCAGATGCAGAAGAGATTGCAAGCTCACTTACCTACGAACTGGATGCACATGCAGATGTCATCTGGGGCGCACGGGTAAAGAAGGAGTTTGAGGGTAAAGTGCGCGTCATGGCCATCATGACTGGCGTGAAGAGCGCACAGGTTCTTGGCCAGAGCTATGACATTGGAAACTCAGCCGCAGGACCCACGACCCGTTCTGTTGGACGCGGAACTGCCTCCGGCATGATGCGATCCTCCGGTCGCCAGGTGGCCCACGAACAGACCAGCGGAGGACTGATTGATTTCATCCGCTAAAACGGGACAGAGTTTCACCTAACTCATCATTACCCACCATTCGCCAATCAAACCACACAACACTAAATGTCCCCGCACGATACCATAGGGGAAAACCCACCCCCCTGCATGCAGGGGGGGCCTTTTCTTTTTTGATTATTGCATACGAACAGATCTACGATACATTAATATCTGACGACCATGCAATGTTATAGAACTACAGTGAATCCTTCACTGATTCAGAGAATGTCTGTTCTTTGGGACAGACGGTACAGGATTTGAAGATCATGAACAGCCATATGAACAAAGTCGGTTCCCCGAATTTCGTAAGAACTCTTTTGAAATGGTTATCATCAGGAGATTATCCTGCATATCTGTACCTCATGAACCAGCTGAAGATGAATTGTTGTGCCATTCAAACACAAGGTAAGGTAGAGCATGTTGACCGAATTGATTGACAAAAGAAAAGTTATGCTGACAGATTCTGAACAGCATAAAGACAAAAGAAATGAACTGAATACGCTGGCAAGCACCTATGCACGTGAGCGCAACCAACTCAATGCGCAGACACGCGAATATGTTGACGATGCACAGAAGCACAAGGATCTTCGTGACGAGAACAACAAAGCAGTCCAGGCAATCAAAGACAAACGCAATCTCCTGAACGAGAAGGCAAATGCACTCTTTGAAGATATTGACGAATACAAGAAAGAACACGGCGTCATCAACAACTCCCACGGCGTAAAAGAACTTCAAAAGAAGATCGAACGACTTGAGATGGACCAGCAGACCCGTGTGATGAATACCGACAAGGAACGGGAACTCATCGAGCAGATCAAAGCCCTCACTCAGCAGATCAAAGAGCAGGAAACCGAGATCGAGCAGAACAAGGGAGTCCACACGAAGCTTCAGGAAGCACGGGAATACCGCCGGGCTGCATCTGAACTTCACGCATCGGTGACCGAGAAGGCAGAACTCGCGCAGAATCACCATGACCTTATGGTTGAATGCTACCGTAATGCGGACAAGTCACGTGAGGCAGCAGACGAGGCACACCGCAAGTTTGTCGAGGCACAGGAAGCTGCAGACGCTGAGCACAACCAGTATATTGCATGCCAGAAGGAACTCCGTGACTACGATAAGGTGATCGGCGGAATCCGCAAGAAAGGCAAGAAGACCAAGGTCAATAAAGAACAGAAAGCGGTCAGGCAGGAAGCAGAACAGGTCTTCCAGCAGTTCAGGGCCGGAGAGAAACTTACCACAGACGATATTCTGCTCTTGCAGCGTGCAAGACTCATATAATCCTTTTTTCCCCGCCGTTCATCAGACTTTTATAGAAGCGAAGAGATTGCTATGTATACATGTCAGGCGATCGGACGCTCATTCTCTGTGTTGACAGAGATAACGATATCGGCTTTAAAGCAGGAGTCCAAAGTCCGGTAGTCGGGCGGGATGAATGCCTGGATGCTGCCGTCCGGTTAGGTCTGAAGGACCCGGAGGATTCCGATGTCAATGCTATTTTTCAGGGCGTTAAAATCTATGATGATCGCCTCGCCAAAGGCGATGATGTCCGCATTGCCGTGGTTGCAGGCGATCATCATAATTTAATTGATGGTGACCGCAAGATTGCTGAGGATTTAAGGAAGATTGTCTGGGATCTTGAGGTGGTGGAGTGTATCCTTGTCACCGACGGAGCAGAGGATGAGTTTATTCTCCCCGTTATTCAGTCCCGGGTGTCCGTGACCAGTGTTCAGCGCGTGATTGTGAACCAGATGCCTAACCTTGAAGGCACCTATTACATCATCAAAAAGCTGCTTGACGATCCCAAGCATGCACAGTCCATTTTGGTACCCGTGGGGCTCGTGATGCTCGTTTTTGCTTTGGGCAGTTTGTTTGGGAGTACCGAGCTTGCAATTTTTATCGTTGTCGGTGTGCTGGGTGTCTTTTTGCTCTTTAGAGGGCTCGGGATTGATGAATACTTTAATGTGGGTATGCATGGATTGAAGGAGTCTTTTATTGCCGGAAGGGTTTCTTTTGTCTGCTACATTACCGCAATCATCATCGGTATTTTAGCTATCATCATGGGGCTTTCAAGTTTTCTCGTATGGTATGCCGCAGATGCCGGGCTGATTTTTTATGCCATCACCTTTGTCTACGGAGCAGTGAGCTACCTCGTCGCAGCCATCCTGATTGCCATTCTTGGCAAGATCATTGATCTGCTGCAGAATGAACCGAAGATGCTGCCTCGTGCAGTCACGCTGCCATTCTTTGTAGCAGGCCTTGGGCTCATCGCCTATGGGGCTTCGGTCTATATTATCTCGCTCTCCACCTCCGTAGATTTCCCGATTGAAGGAGTGGAAGGGATACGCATCATGCTGTTTACTACGATCGGCGGCCTGGTATTGGGATTTATCGGTGTCTCTGTCCAGAAGGCGTTGCAGAAGCTCAAAAAGTATGCACCAGATGTTGAGGAACCCGAGGATACGAAACCTAAAAACAAGAAGAGTAAGGACAAGGGCAAGGACGGAAAACGGCCTACCAAAAATTAACTTTTTTCTGTCAGATTTTTTTCTTTCTTTGGTCACCTGAACGATCACCTGCAGGTTCATGACGAGGCGGGACTGCATATATAC
>JAAYIO010000081.1 GCA_012523385.1 Methanomicrobiales archaeon | reverse complement strand
TACTCCAAAATGCTGGCGTTAGGGTTGGTTGAAGTCGTTTTGACACGCCGTGAAGTGGAACTGACAACAAAAGGGGTCCGGTTTGTGACAGAGGCTGTGAAAACCCCCCCTCAATAACAACCATTTTAACAAATATTAATTCAATCATAAAAATTTTGAGTGGTTTTATTCCAATACGCCTCATTAAGAATATTTATTACACTTGTAACATAAGGAATATTAGATCACATATGGGAAGGATTTTGATCGTTGATGATACTCTCTTTATGAGAACTCTGCTAAAAAATATCCTGTTTTCAGGAAACCATGATATTGTTGGTGAAGGTGAAGATGGGGAGGATGCAGTTCAAAAATATGTCGCACTTAAACCCGATCTTGTTACCATGGATATTGTGATGCCGAAAAAAAATGGGATTGAAGCATTAAAAGAGATTATGGCGTTAAACCCGAAGGCGAAAGTGATTATGTGCACTGCTGTCGGGCAGGAACAGATGGTGAAACTTGCCATCAAAACCGGTGCCAAAGGATATATTGTGAAACCATTCCAGGCACCTAAGGTCTTGGAAGAGATAAATAACGTATTAAAGTCGTAATATTGGAATTATGCTCAGAGTTCTCATTGTAGATGACTCAGTATTTATCCGGACGGTTTTGTCAGACATACTTACACGTGCTCCGGGTATCGAAGTAATCGGAAAAGCTTGTGACGGTGTTGAAGCACTTCCGATGATTGAAGAGTTAAAACCGGATGTGATTACCCTTGACATTCAGATGCCCAGGATGGATGGGATTGAAACTCTCAAGCAGATCAAAAACCTGTCACACCGTCCAAGAATATTGATATTAAGCACTCTTGCAACGCGTGATGCTGAATTGACATACACGGCTTTGCGTCTGGGTGCTGATGATTTCATGCTGAAACCCCGTAATATCTCAAGTATGCGGGATATTGAGAATGAATTGACAACAAAGCTCAAACAGCTTGTGAGCATTTCAGAACCCCAAAAATGTGTGCCGGATAGATCGGTTCCTGCTGAGAATATTATTTTAATTGGTTCATCTGCAGGGGGTCCACCAATGCTGGATCTGATCTTTTCATCGCTGAGTGGAGATCTAAATGCCGCATTTGTCATAACTCAGCACATGCCCGAAGGGTTTACCGCCGCCCTTGCAGAACGCCTCAACAGGATTTGTCCGATGCCGGTTAAAGAGACCGAGAGTGGGGACGTTCTTATTAATGGCCATGTTTATCTTTCCAAGGGCGGGTATCATACCGTCATATCCCGGCATGTTGATGGAAAAGGCCGTAAGGGCGGACAGATCGTACTGACAAAATCAGATCCGGTCCATGCGGTTCGTCCTGCTGTTGATATTACCTTTTCTTCTGGTGCCAAGGTATTTGGAAAGAATTGTCTTTCAGTTATTCTTAGTGGCATGGGAAATGATGCAGGAGAAGGGGCACTTGCAATAAAGAATGCCGGTGGCAGAAATTACGTCGTCCGCGAAGAAGACGCTCTTGTATATGGTATGGCCAGATCTGCCCTGAAGCGAGATTCTATTGAGAAGGTAATACCACTTAACAGAATAGCCCGTGAAATTATGAAGTACATTGCAACGATGGAGTGAATAATGGCTGAAGATGAGACATACCGGAAGCTTTTTGTAGCTGAATCAATCGAAAATCATGAGAAAATTGTAAACAATCTCTTAATTCTTGAAAATGGTTCAGATGATACAGCAATTGATGAGATATTCCGGGCTGCCCACACGCTGAAAGGAATGTCTGCATCAATGGGATTTGATGAGATGGAAACACTTTGCCACTCGATGGAAGATGTTTTTCATCTTATCAGAAGTGGTGCGCGTGGTGTTGATAGAGATCTTATTGATACTCTTCTTGCATGTACCGATGTCATTGATGAGATGCTTGATGATGTTGAAGCAGGGGGAAACTGTTCATCTTTGGATTCACGTGCATTGTCCGGGAAACTAAAATCACTGCTTTCAGAAGAGACCGATACCCCAAAAGAGAAATCCGAACGGTCTTCTCAGGTGGGTAAGGTTTCACCGAAACAATCTCCAGAATATTCCCACCATATTTCTCTGGTTGTTGATAATGCCAGCAATATGAAGGATATCCGTGCGCTTCTTGCCATTAAAAATCTGAAAGAGATTGGGGAGATAGTCAGTTGTAGTCCATCCATTGAAAAACTGGAATCTTCCGACTCGGAGTTTAGCGGCACCCTGACTATCTGTTTTCGTACTGATTCTGATGAAGAGAGCATTCGAAAGGCAGCAACGGTAACTGAAATATCTGATGTCACCATTAAGCCATATTCACCCGGACAGGAAGGGGCATTTGGCGAGGGCATTCAGTCAGATGATATGTCTTCATCCACGAACAATATCTATAAAATCACGATAACGGTTTCAGAAGATAGTGACTACGGAGATGTACGGGCATTGATCGCGTATCAGAATCTGGCGGATATCGGAGAGATCATTTCATCAGTTCCAACCCCGGAGGATCTTGATAACGGTAAATTCTCCGGAATCCTGACCGTTGTCCTTCATTCAGATGCGGGTCCTGAAGCTTTGCATGACACAGCATCAGGTGTTGATATTCAGAATGTCCTTGTAGAATCATTTGTTCCGGAACAAGAGACTAACGTAAACATTCGACCCTGTTCTGATGAAGATGATTCTGAAGATTGCGAAGAGACCTGTCCGGATAAATCTGCAAAAACATTAAAAAAGAAAGAAGTTCTGAATATTCGTGTTGATATCCACCGCCTTGACCAGATGATGAATCTCGTAGAGGATCTTGTCATCACTGGTGGGAGACTCCGTCAGATTGCCCATCAATATAGTAGCAAGGAGATGGATGAGGCGCTCAATATGGTCAGTCGTTCTCTTTCTGATTTGCAAAATCTCATGATGAATATCCGGATGATTCCCCTCAACCAGATATTTAATCGATTTCCCCGTGTTGCCAGGGATGTTGCGATGCATGATGAAAAAGAAGTGGAATTCATTATGAGTGGAGGGGAGACAGAACTTGACAGAAGTGTTATTGACGGACTAGGTGATCCTCTCCTTCATCTGATCCGTAATGCGGTGAACCATGGGATTGAAAGACCTGAACGTCGGATTAAAGCGGGTAAAGATCCCAAAGGGACTGTCGTCCTTTCTGCATGGAGGGAGCGGGGAAACGTTCTCATACGACTGAAGGATGATGGAGGGGGAATTTCTCCTGAAGCGATCCTTTCAAAGGCTATCGAGAAGGGCATTGTTGCACCCGATTCATCTAAAAACCTGACCAAAGATGAAATTATTAATCTCCTCTTTCATCCTGGTTTCTCCACTGCGGAGGAAGTTACTGATATCAGTGGGCGAGGTGTGGGACTGGATGTGGTTAAGAGTGCCATCGAATCGCTGAAAGGAACAATCAATGTAGAGACTGAAGAAGGGAAAGGATCAACATTTACGCTGGTTCTTCCTCCTACGATGGCGATTATTGAAGTGATGATGGTTCGGATTAACGGACAACGATGTGCCATTCCGATCTCCGCGGTGGTTGAAGTGGCACGGATTAACCGGAAATTAATCAGCCGGATTGGAAAGAATGAAGCCATCCCATTCCGGGGAGATGTCCTTCAGATTCATCACTTAAATGATATGTTTAAAGGAGATAGCAACGGCGATATTGTTGTTGTTATCCAATATAAAGGTATGAAATGCTGCATCCCGGTTGATGTAGTAGAAGGACAACAGGAAGTTGTTGTCAAACCATTAAGCAATGTAATCGGGTCCTGTAAGGGAGTTAGTGGCGTTACAATTCCGGGTGATGGAAATGTGGTTCCCATTCTCGATGTAAATTCAATGATATGAGGTTTGAGTAAAATGGAAATAGATAACCAGCAACTGGATATGCTAAAAGAAATGGGAAACATAGGTGCCTCTCACGCAGCGACGTCTCTTTCCCAGATGTTGATGAGTGAAATTGATATGACGGTACCACAGGTTGCTGTTATTGATATTTCTCAGATCAATCAGTACTTTGATGAAGAAATTTGTGCCATGGTGGTATTTGAGATACAGGGAGAAATTGAGCCTGCAGGATATATTGTCTGTCATATTCCCCAATTATCTGCCATTCGGCTGACCAATACGATGCTGGGTTCCATCGATGAAGACCGGGAATTTAGTGAGCTTGATAAAAGCGCTATCATCGAAATTGGCAACATCATGATCTCCCATTTCCTTGATGCCACCGCAGAACTGCTCGGTGTTGTAATGTTACCATCGCCCCCGATGATGTCTATTGATATGGCTCTTGCTGCCTTTGAAAATATTCTGGCGCAGGTGGCAGTCGATATAAATGAGATTATTCTCTTTTCAACAGAGCTAAAATCAATTCATAATAACATCCAAAGCACGATTATTATGCTTCCTCAGGAAGATACACTTAAAGAGATTCTTCGGCTTCTGAACAATCTGATCGATCCAGTAATATAAAGGCGGAACGGCTTAATGGGTAACTTAGATGAAGTTGGTTCCAAGGGACTAAATGTTGGTATTGGAGAGTATTCCATAAGAAACACCCATATTTCATCAATTGGACTTGGGTCCTGTATTGCACTTATTCTGTATGACAGAAAACTCAAATTAGGCGGGCTGGCACACGTGATGTTACCGGAGAGTAATGGCAGAAGTGAACGGCCGGGGAAGTTTGCTGATACGGCAGTCCCTCATCTTATCCATGAAATGGAAAAATGTGGCTCTTCAAAAAGGAGTTTAACCGTAACGCTCGTCGGCGGGGCGAGTATGTTTGCGCAATTTAAAGGGAATCTGGATATTGGGAAACGCAATGTCGAGGCC
>JAAYIO010000080.1 GCA_012523385.1 Methanomicrobiales archaeon | reverse complement strand
TGACCCGCTCGGTGATTGAGGTGATGTCGGCAAGACCTGCATCGATTATCTCTTCGATACCGCGACTGATAACCGCAGTGTCTGCTCCTTTTGCAGCGACATACTGTGCACCGGCAACGAGTGGCTGGTCAATCGGGCGTCCGATCTGGGAAAGGATGCGGATATAAAGATCCTCGATACCGTCCAGTTCGCGGGCACACTGCTGTGCCATCTCGGTGGAAAGGAGGTTGTATATCTTTCCGACATGGTTTATGGGGTTCTTTCCGCTGGTGGCCTCCATGCTCATCGGCCGGTGAGGAGTAATAAGGCCGTTTGCACGGTTGCCCCGGCCAACTGACCCGTCATCTCCCATCTCTGCTGAGGTGCCGTTTACGGTCAAAAAGATGGCTCCTTCCTTGGCGTAATTGTCACCGGTGTTGATCTCCACTACCACCCGGCGCTTTGTCATGGCGGATGCGACCCGCTGTACCTCTTCCCCAACCCGGATGACAGCCTCTTTGTACTCGTTCATGTCCGCGCAGAAGCGGCCGATCATGGGCACGCAGAGAGTGAGGTTAATTTCCTCTTCCTGTCGCAGACCCATGATCTTGACATCGGTCCCGATGATGGGGTTTTTCGGGCGGTATACCTCGTCAAGGTGTTTACTCACCGCGAGAATGATATTCTCAAGGTCAGAGAATGGTGCATGGCCCACTCCAAATGAGGTATCGTTTGCGTGTGGAAGGTGTTTTCCCTCACAGGCAAGGAATACATCGCGGAGGTCAGATGAACCGACTCCCATACGGCAGTCAACGATGACATCCTTGTTCATATCGAGGTATTTCACGGTTTTCGAGAGATAGTTGCGTGCCGCCTCGATTGCAATCGCATCAGTGGGGATTGTGACGCCGTCAAAGGACTTGGTAGCCCGTCCGGTCAGAAGCACATATATTGGTTTGGTTATTTTGCCTCCGCCGAACCGGGGAATAGCCTCTCCTGCAACGATTTCGCCCTGATCAGTGTTGTGGTGGAGAACAGCGCCGCACTCCTCCAGATATGCCTGTGAGAGGGCTTGTGATACCGCTTCTGCGATACCGTCTGCAAGACTATCAGGGTGGCCGATGCATTTGCGTTCTGCAAGTTCCAGTTTCTGTCTGTTGACTGGTGTTTCGTTGAGCGTCTCAACTGCAATATTACGTGCCATGGATCTTTACAAACTCCTTATCGATGGTTAGAGTGTGGGTTCATGGATAAGATAAGAATTTCTATTGGGGTGAATTATGACTGTTAGTAATATCTGATCGCACAGTGAGTGTGTGCACGACACAATTTAGGGGGTAATGACGGATTGTAAGGCAGATACCTGTAATTATTTTGCGGGAAACAACAAAAAAATATTTTAAAAAAGAGAATAAGCATCTACACGTCATATTCGCGGAACGTCTGGTTTCAAATTCTGCCCGGCATTCCTGCCTTCAGATGTTCTCACAATGGTAGCGGGAATATCTCATTGATTAATCTCAAATCAGGTCTATTTGAACGTCCCTACTAAATTCTGAACTTCCGTCGTCCAGTCGGTCATACCTGTTCCCACCACTGCTTTTCCGTCCGGCATCATATTCACCGGAACATGTTCTGGTCCGCCCAGTTTTGCAGCAATCTTTTTTCGCACACAGTCTCCCTGACTGTCTCCGTCACAGTAGGCCATGATCTTGGTTTTGAGTGATACACTTTTTTCGAGACTTTGTTCATATCTCTTTAAGAATGGACATTTTGTATAATTGGGACACTTTGTCATTATTGGTCCATGGTATTGTGGGTTGCATAAATGTGACGATTAGGTTATTTTAGAGAATCAGAATGCCGTAATGGCAAATGATGCTGATAGATGCGTTTTTTGTTGAATTAACGGAGAGTTAGATAATTCAGAATTCGGGGATCGTGTCAGGACACGGTCTGTTATCATATTTATACGGGTAATGCATATCACGGGCATCTGAATTTTTTGAGGGTGATGCATCGTAGTGGAATACTAATGTGTGGGGGAAAAGAGGAGGAGTATCGGAAAATCCGGGTTGAATTCCTAGTGTTCAATCCGGAATAACCGTATAATACGATTTCACTCCACAGTTTTTGCAGAGGGGTTTCCCATCAACCATGATGTGACGGTTGTCTGCTACCTGTTCCCCACATCGACTACAGACCGATTTTCCAAGGGGGTATCCGGGAATATCATCTTTGGGTATGGAAACATTGACCCGCTCAATCACAAGAATCTCCGATTCTGGAATACTACCCAGAAGCTGGATTAATTCATTCTTTTCCAGCAGATCGTGTTTTGCCCGATCTTTTTCATGGATGGAAACCCTGACTGCCTTTCCTGTGCTGATATCGACAAAGGTAGCCGCAAATTTCCCGTAATCCATATGTTTGAGATTGCGGTGGCCGAGTGAACAGCCGGTGATAGCCTGTACGGCGTCAGCACCACAGCGGTCGATCTCGATATACACGATCAAATCGCGATTGTGTATATGGGGGTCCATGCCAAGTTCCCGCATGCCGGCGATGGTCAGACGCGTTCCCAATACAATACCCGGGCAGACATGCCCGTGAAATGCCTTAGCTTTGGTAAATAATGTCTCGTATTCGCTCATATTTCACCCGATATCATTGATTTATTCGTGTGTGCAGGGATTATCCTATCTGCGTTGTTCAACCGTATTCCACCAGATGTGGGCTGTGCGGACCCTGTTTCCTAGGGTGAATCCCTCTCCGTCCTCTTTGAGAACCGTCTGGAAATAATTTCTGACCGTCTCTTCCTGGGCAGGTGTTGTGC
>JAAYIO010000079.1 GCA_012523385.1 Methanomicrobiales archaeon | reverse complement strand
AGGGTGAAGATGTAGTCATTCTGGAGCGTGAAGACACATACGGGGGGCTCTGCCGTTCCCATACAGAACATGGATTTACGTTTGATGACGGAGGTTCTCATATCATATTCTCACGTGATGCTGAGGTTCAGTCGTTTATGCGTGAAGTGCTCGAGGATAACAAGGCAGAGCGAAACCGGAATACCAAGATCTTTTTTAAGGAGGCATATGTCAAGTATCCGTTTGAAAACGGTCTCTCTGAGCTTTCCCCGGAAGACCGATTTTACTGTATTAATGAGTATATCAAAACGCTGGTCTCTCTTGAGAAAGGCGAGCTCCTGCCTCCGGAAAACTTCCGCGAATGGATTTATTATACGTTTGGAAAAGGGATTGCAGACCTCTATATGATCCCGTATAATGAGAAGATCTGGAATTACCCCTCAGATAAGATGTCACTGCACTGGGTGGATGGCCGTATTCCCCGTCCTCCTGTGGAGGACATCATTAAATCTGCAATAGGGATTGAGACCGAGGGTTACACTCATCAGTCAGTGTTTACGTATCCGGTGAGCGGTGGGATTGAGGCACTGGTGCGTGCAATCGCCGCCCCCATTCAGGATAAAATCAGATGCAGTTTTACGGTATCGTCCGTTGAAAAGACCGAAGATGGGTTTTCCATCAGTAACGGCACCGAAACAATTCTCGCTGACCGGTGCATATCAACGATTCCCCCGCAGGAATTGTTGCCTTGCTTATCAGATGTTCCACAGGAGGTTCTTGAGGCCGTTGATGCACTGCACTATAATTCATTGTTTTCCGTGTGTCTGGGCGTATCCCATCCGGTGAATGATTATTCATGGCTGTATGTGCCCCAAGATGAGCTTGGGATGTTTAACCGTGTTTCATTTCCGTCCAATTATTCGGACGTAGTCGCCCCTGCGGGACAGTCATCGGTGCTTGCCGAGATCACCTTTAATGAGGGTGATGACGTCTCCCGGATGACGGACGATGCAATCATCTCCCACACCGTTGCGGGACTTGTTGAGATGAATATTCTAAAATCACCGGAGGATGTGGTGTATGTTGCTGTCCGACGGCAGGATTATGCATATGTGGTCTATGACCTTGCGTATCAGAAAAATATCAGTGTCGTTCTTTCCTATCTGCGGGAGATAGGAATTGAACCTCTCGGCCGGTTTGGTGAGTTTGAATATCTGAATATGGACGGGTGCATCCGGCGTGTGCTGGACTATCTGGGTTTGAAGAACCCGGTGTGAAAAAGAACACCACACCCGTTTTTTTCTCTACGGAAGGCGGGATAGGAGTGCTTCAGCAGATCTGATTGCACTACCCCTGAAAACGTAATGCACCGGAATGAATAAGCAGCGGAAAAAATACGAATCATCAGTATTTTTCCGGATACCACTGATGAAAGAGAGCTACCCCATGGAAAATGTTGTTTCGGTACACAATCTGATTAAAACCTTTGATAAAAAACCGGTTCTTTCCGGCATCACATTTGATGTCTCCAGAGGAGAGATTTTTGGGTTTCTTGGTCCCAACGGTTCGGGTAAAACCACAACAATACGAATCCTTCTGGGACTGTTGCGGCCTGATTCAGGGAGTGCTCTTGTTTTTAGAGAGTCCCTTGAAACCAGTGACAAAACCCGTGGACGTGTCGGTGTGTTACTGGAGAATAACGGGCTTT
>JAAYIO010000078.1 GCA_012523385.1 Methanomicrobiales archaeon | reverse complement strand
CAATATCCCCGAACGGCAAAACAAATAGTTCGTGTCCGCCGACATTGAATGATGATAGTTCAAACATCTTTTTCACCCCACATGGTTCCGACAAGTGACATCTTTGCGGTCACTTTGGCAAGGATTGCTCCACCTGCAAGCATAACTGCAAAGAACCAGTATTCGGGAAGCACCATAAAGATAAAGAAAGCGACAATCCAGAATGCCCATGCATATCCCGATATGGTTTCAATCAGTTCAAAGCGTTCGGCAGTTTTCTTGCCCACGAAGTAGAAGACCATTCCCGTGCCTGCTACTGCACCTCCGGTAAATCCGGAGAGAACAATGCCGTAAAGAACGAGGATGGTGGCAACGATGGTTGGTGCCGTGTCAAGGATTTCAATCCTGAATGGCTGCTTCACCGGATGGTTCAGGCCTTCGCGGACGAGGTACACCTCTGAGACTGCCAAAAGTTCAGAGATGCCGACGACAAGACCCGGAATGATGAGTGCTTCTGCAAGGTCGGTTGCAACCAGTGCAATGATGGCGAGGGCAGAGACTTCCCCCAGGTCAACAAGGATCAAACGGTGGATGTCATTTTTTTCCCGGAGGACTGCGTAAAAGGTGATGATGATTGCAATCAGACCTACCATGAGGCCGATTTGGTATTCCTCCATCATTCTTCATCCCTCCGGTACAAAAATGAGGCGATGGCAAAGGCGGCAAAGAGAACACTTGTCTCTACGATGGTATCCATTCCCCGGGTATTGTAAAGAATTTCATCAATAATGCCGCCCGGATGAGCGACGATGGTTGTGCCGAAATGCAGGTTTGACTCCATCATCAAAAGAGCGAACGGGCTGAGATAAGCTGTCACATATCCCAGATAGGGAGAATTCTGAGGATACTGGGCTATTACTTGTGTTGTACCAAACGGTTCTCCGCCTCTGTCATAGGGATTCAGGGGTGATGAGGTGTTGATGTGTTTGGGGTAAAGCTGATTTTCCTCGTATTCGATGGGAACAATGATCATAGCCACGAGAAAAACTGCGATGATTGCGATGACAATAACCGCATAAATAGCGACTAAGTTGTCGATATCTGCCATGTACCGCGACAGCCATTTAATCACAGGGTTCACCCCGTTCAATAACCCGCACCAGTACAATAGTGGTTATCGCGGTAACTGAGACAAACGTCAGAAGAGCGATGGTCTCATGGTAGGCAAGCATGATAAGCAACAGGCCAGTCGCGGCAATTTCGACATGTATCAGTCGTGACAGGTAGTCTTTCTCACGCGGGAATGCAGAGATAATAACTCCCGCAAGAAAGATGATCAATCCAAGGATGAGTTCAGGAGTCATCTGTCTTCCTCCCGGTTGCCTGAAGAATGAATATCGTTGTCAGGGGCATGATAACGGCGACAAGAAGGGCTACATCCAGATATCCATTGAGGGCAATAAACGGTATGGCCCCCCCCAGCATGATGGCAAGCCCGATCAGTTTGTCAAAGGGGCTTCTGCTGATGTAGACGTAGATAACGCCGATGATTATAATCAGGCTTACCACGAGGATATAAAATTCATTCATTTGCTATATTCCCCTCCCACATAGGTGCTCGCAATCGCATTGGCTTCCAGGTTTGAACCGATAAAATAAGCGAGGCCAGCGAAAAGGGCCATAATGTCCGGAATTGTCAGTACGACAAGTCCGGTGATGGCAAAGTTCATGACACTCAGAAATACCAGTTTTCTGAGGGTGTTTTTTTCCATCACTACCCGGATAACTGCATAAATAGCAACAATGCCGCACAGGTATATCGGGATCATGGTCGGACTGTATATTGCAATCATGCCTGGATCGTATTCCAGCATCATGCCCGTATCCTCCAGAGTCTATTGAGGAGAAGGCTTGCATATCGGTGGGATATGCCCTGGATGGTGAGAATGGCGATGACCATGCCCGCGATAAAGACATCGGGGGTGATACCAATGAGGCCGAACCAGGAGATGATAAACGTTGCCCAGACTGCGCCGGTAAATCCCGCATACCCCGGATCATTGCAGATTCTGTTTCCGACGTATACAACGACCGCAGCAATCAGTCCGCCGGGGATGCCCGCAACAAACACCCCGCAGGCGGCAAGGAGCACCCCTGCCGATGCATCCGGAGAACAAACGATGTTCCCCATCATAAATCCGCCATTGAGTGAACCTCCGTCGGCTGCTATAGCATGGCCGATTCCATCAGCACCGCTCACTCCCCCTCTTTCCGGGAGTTTAAATATAATATCGATGGTGATAAAAATAATCCAGCTGACAAGGGCGGCAATGATGATATTTAGAACCAAACCTGTCATTTATTAACTCCAAATAATAATTGGTACTCTTTCATATGTTTAACGTTTCCGATTGACACAGCAAATCACCGATTTTATGAGATTGGTGATTTGGATAAGTATGTCTGTTACACCACAAGAATATAGCTGATTTAATGTGGGAATGGGTTCCGTTTTGATGAGTAACTGGTCAGGTTTTTGTTTTGCCAGTATGTATATAGCCGAACAGAGTGATTTTATACATCATGAAAAGTGCATTTGCGGACCATGATAAACTCGCACTCCTGATAATCGGCATCGTGCTGATTGTCACATATCTTGCGTTTGGTCCGATTCTCGATGTTGTTATCCTTGCCATATCTCTTGCCGTTGTGGCAATGCCTCTGAAGATGTGGTTTAACCGGTTTATGGATGCACAGGTTGCATCTTTTCTGGTGACGTTTATCGTTGGATGCATCGCAGTCGGTGCGCTGGCATTCAGTGTTGTAATTATATATGAAAATGCAGATTATCTGACGGGGATCATCACGGAGATATATCTCGCCCTTGTTGGGGTGGGGTTGATTCCACCGGGGGTCGCCAACACTCCCCCGATTGATGTTGGGGGGTTCATTAGCTCTCATATGGAGAATATTCAGTCGGGGTTCTTATCGGTAGTTTCCGGAATAATCGCAGCATTGTTTAACGTCATCATCTTCATTCTCGTACTGTTCATATTCCTCTATTTCGGGAAAGGCATCTGGCAGGATCTGATCTCCGGTGTTCCTGATGCCCTAAAGTCATTTGTCGGGAAAATTACGGATATCAGTACAAATACGTTATATTCCATTTACATAGTCCATATCTCAACATCAG
Organism: Methanomicrobiales archaeon; assembly: GCA_012523385.1. Taxonomy (GTDB): domain Archaea; phylum Halobacteriota; class Methanomicrobia; order Methanomicrobiales; family Methanomicrobiaceae; genus Methanogenium. The sequence continues at coordinate 1,127 of JAAYIO010000078.1, read as the reverse complement.
TTGTCACATTTTTTTTAGCGATACCCTTCTTCTATCTGTTGGGATTCGGGCATGTCCTCTTCTGGTCTGTTGTTGTAGCCCTGTTCCAGCTGGTACCGATCTTAGGTCCCAGCATGATCATGGTCCTTTTGGGGATTTATGCTCTGGCGGCCGGGGATTACCGGGCGGGCGTTCTGATTGCGATCATCGGTTACCCCATCGTTTGTGCAGTTCCGGATCTCTTTTTCCGGCCGATTATGATGGGGAAGAGGGCGTCTATCCATCCGGCCATTATGTGGGTTGGATTTTTTGGCGGATTGTGGGTCATGGGACTTGTCGGGTTTGTTCTTGGTCCTCTGATCCTCGCACTGCTGGTTGCAGGCGGGAGGGAGTTGATTGCAATCATGAAGCGAGGAAAAGCAAACGGGTGGCTGGAAGGACCCCCTGTTTGAGAATCTCTGAATCACTTTCTCTTTTTTTCCGGTAATATGCTTCGTATTTTCTCTGATTTTTTCTTAAAGATACGAGGGATTATACCATGTTAACGCTAATACTGGACTGCAATTTCTAAGGTATCTGTGCGAGGGTTGCCGAGTTGGTCAAAGGCGCTGGGTTTAGGGCCCAGTCTTGTAGAAGTTCGCGGGTTCGAATCCCTCCCCTCGCATGTGGGATTTTTTGAGTTTGTCTTATTATGAATTATTGGAAATTTGGTTTTTTTCCAAGAGAGAATTATTCTTCAACTACTCCAAGGATAATACACATTAATTCCTGCTCATTGACCAGATATCGATATTTTTACTTTGAGGAGGCAACACATCAAATGCCGTACCGATTACGTATTACTATGAGCTTTATTGCTTAGCAATTATGATCATCACTGGATTATTTGTCCGCGATGATCATTGGGAGAACCGAGTACAACCGAAAAAAGGATTTTCCCTCCTAAAAAAAAGGAAAATGAATTATTTAATATAACCAATCCATTCTAAATCCGCTTCAGCTTTTTCAACTTCCGAAATATCATCTCTCTTCTGACAATGTAGACGCTTGCAATTACCCCGACAAACACGTTGAAGTAATACAGGATAATCCGCCAGAACAAAACAAACACGCCAACAATGGATGTCGGAACGAACAAACTGTAGAAT
>JAAYIO010000077.1 GCA_012523385.1 Methanomicrobiales archaeon | reverse complement strand
TGGCGGGGGTAATGGTCTCGCCGACGACATAGGAATGCATTCCGAGATGCATCAACCGCATGGCAAATCCCTTTGCAACAAGGCCGGACCTGCCTGCACCCATCACATAGATACGTTCGGCACCGACCAGTTCATCGATGAACTGGCCGACACTCTCATTGGAGAGTGAGGTGGCAGTAGATGAGATGGTGGCCGCCATCAGTTTCATCATGTCCTGTACATTGCCTGCATAGCACACATTCATAGCACGGTACATATTCCCGATAAACTACATCAGCGTTCCGAAACCGGTAGGTACGGCATAGGTTTCCGGGGAGCCTCATGTGCGGGCAGACGCGCAAACGATATAGGTGTCATCCCATGAATTACGATTGGAACGGTCAAAAAAAAAGGTTATTTGAGTTTCTTAATTTCTGCATCGACTTCAGCGTATCCCTCTTTGTAGAACCCTTCCTCATCAGGTGCAAGGTGATGAAGCAGGCGGAGGAACTCACCGGCGTGCACTTTCTCTTCGTCTGCGATATCGCGGAGAACTTCCTGTGCAAGTTTGTCGTCAATTGACTCTGCGAGCTGAACATAGAGCTGAACGGCTTCATACTCCGCGGCAATCATAAAGCGTATGGCACGGATAAGTTCTTCTTTCGTTAGCTTTCTGTCGGCTTTCATTCCCGAGAATGGGGATCCAAATTCTGGCATTTTTTTCACATCCTTATAGTATCCTCATCTGTGGCAGACCATTTAATCTTTTTGAATGGGGAGGGAACCACTGAAAAGGTATATTCATGTATCCATCCCGTTTAATCTGTTTACGTGGAGACGGGATGCAATGAAAAAGCAGTCATGGAATGATATTGCGGGTACAACTATACCCGAAAAGATGCAGGGTCTTGGAGTAACCGTTGGAAAAGAGATGGATATCCTGAAGCTCTGTGAGATTGCTGAGGCAATCGGGGGCGAAGCGGTGGTTTACTTTGAAAAAGACCTTGCAGAAACGTCAACCTACGAAACAGACCTGAAAGATTTTGCAGGAGAGGATGAATTTAATCGTCCGTTTGTTCAGGCTCGCTCCTTTATACAGTTCGGAACAGAGAATGACCCCACGTTTCCCTCGCGGTTAGTGGAGTTTCCCCTGATGATCACCGTCATCGAGGTGGCAGAACGCCGGTCAGGAAAACGAATTATTCCGTATATCAAAGGCCTGATGCCCTTTGTGGATGAATTTGATGTAAACGCCGAACCTGAAGGGACGTTTATTGATTGATGGCATATTCCCGTGAGGGATTTGTATATATTGCAGACAAGCGCTAAAGAGCAGACAGTGACATAAAACGGGGTGGCAATGTGAGACAAGAGGATAGGAAAAGCACGAGTGAGGCGGATGAGCAGATCCGTGTGATAAATCCCGCTACCGGGTGTCTGCTGGGCAGGGTACCGGCTAAAGGAAAAGCAGAGGTCGCTTCTGCTGTTGACACCGCTGAAACAGTCATGGCTAAATGGGCGAAACGGGATCCCCGTGAGCGGGGAAAGATTCTCGGGGAAGGTGCCCGGCTCATCCGGGCAGAGGTGGATACCCTTGCGGCTTTTTTGACCGCAGAACAGGGCAAACCACTGCATGAAGCGCGTAATGAAATTCAGGGATGTGCGAATGTCCTTGAGTATTACCATTCAGTTTCAGGGTCTATCCGCGGCGAGTGCATGCCGCTCTCATCGTACGGTCTTGCCTATGTCCTCAAAGAACCGGTGGGTGTCTGCGGGGCAATCAGCCCGTGGAATATGCCGGTGGTGATCTTTGCGTGGAAAGTCTGCCCGGCACTTGTGGCAGGAAATCCCGTGGTGGTGAAACCAGCGAGTTCCACACCACTTACCACGATGCGGATTGCAGACCTTATGCATGCAGCAGGCCTTCCCGCAGGGGTGCTTCAGGTGGTAACCGGCACCGGGGATTCGGCGGGGGCAGCTCTTGCATCCACTCCCTCTCTCGGTCATCTCTCGTTTACCGGCGATACAGAAACCGGAAGAGCGGTAGCACAGGCGGCGGCGAGAAACGGTGTGCCTGTTACGCTGGAGTTGGGCGGCAGTGACGCCATGATCGTCTGCCGTGATGCTGATCTGAATGCGGCAGCGGCAGGCGCTATCGCCGGGCGGTTCTATAACTGTGGTCAGACATGCACGGCAGTAAAACGACTGATCGTTGATGCCTCTGTCAAAGACGAGTTTACCCGTCTGCTCTGTGACAAGACCGCGGCTATTACGGTGGGAGATGGGAGCCGTCCGGGAATAACAATGGGGCCTCTTAACAATGCAGCGGCACGAGATACTATCTTCCGGATAATGGATACCTGCCTCTCTGCGAATGAAGGCACCCTCATTTGCGGCGGAAATATCCCAAAAGGTGCGGATTATGATACGGGATTCTTCTATGAACCAACCATCGTCACCGACCTCCCCGAGGATTCTGTCCTTCTTAATACCGAAGTGTTCGGTCCGGTGCTCCCAGTCATCTCCGCGGACAACGTAGACGAGGCCATCCGCATTGCAAACCGTACGCGGTATGGTCTGGGTGCTTCAGTCTGGACCCGCGATATTGCAACTGCGATGAAGGCATCTTCACAACTGGATGCAGGAGTTGTCTGGGTGAACCAGCATTTGAGAATTCCTCCGGATCTTCCGTTCGGGGGCATGAAAGCAAGCGGGACGGGAAGAGAGAACGGGTCAGGTGCTTTTGACTCTTACCTGCGGTCAAAGACCGTGATTGTCAAATCGCCATGAGGTCAGTCCAAAGCCGTTTGCAGGAAAAGATAGGCGATGAAATATCCGCAAAAAAAGATACCTTCAGCGATACAGGAGAACGTCAGAGCATGAAGATTATTTCATGGAATGTGAACGGCATCCGTGCAGTGGCACGGAAAGGGAATCTGCAGGAGGTATTCGACGCTGAACTGCCTGATATACTCTGCCTGCAGGAGACAAAGGCACATCCCGATCAGCTAACAGAGAGCATCCTCAACCCGGAAGGATATTATTCGTATTTCTCATGGGCAGAAAAAAAGGGATACAGCG
>JAAYIO010000005.1 GCA_012523385.1 Methanomicrobiales archaeon | reverse complement strand
GTCACGGTCGGTTCAACACCCCATCCGATGACTCCAGAGCATCACATCGCGTGGATTGGTGTGCAGTCTGGTGATGATTTCATGCTCAATCACCTGAAACCCGGCGACAAACCGGAAGCCTTCTTCCCCTGCCCAAATACGGATGTAAAAGAGTATGAATTCTGCAACATCCATAACCTTTGGGTCACCCGCTGAAGGACCCCCCATTTCCCTATTTTATCCGGCATTTTAACATTAATTCAGTGTAAACGCATAATTTACTTTTTTTCGTAACAAAAGGATAATACCTGCCACTTGGTAATAATTACATGCGTATGAATCGCCTTGATCAGTACCTTGCGTTGACAACGGAGATCGGGAGAATTCTCCGGTATATCAGCTTTGGTACCTGTATTCCCCTTTTGGTTGCCCTCATATTTCGGGAATTTGACATGCTTCTTCCGATGGCATCTGTACCGGTGGTTCTTTTCTGTATCGGGACGATTTTTATCCATCTTCCATCCAAGGAGCGGGAGTCCCGCCTCTCTATGTCGCTCTTCTCTGTTGCCGCTATCTGGCTGATATGTGCACTTGTTGGAGCGTTGCCTTTTTATTTCGGTGCAGGAATGCCTTACATTGATGGACTTTTTGAGGCAATGTCCGGGTGGACGGATACCGGGATGACGATGGCCCGGGATGTGGATGCATTGCCGCAGACCCTGATCTTCTGGCGAACCCTGATGGAATGGTTTGGTGGTATTGGGATTGTGGCGTTCACCGTTGCCCTCCTGAACCGTTCCTCCGTTTCCCGACTCCGTCTATATAATACCGAGCGAATGGAGGGGCCCCGTGATGCCTTCATGCCGAGTGTTGTGGAACAGGGGGCACAGATGTGGCTGATATATCTCTCCCTTACTCTGGGAGGGGTCGTCCTCATTTTCTGTTCTGGGGTACCGTTGTGGGATGCGCTGAATATTGCGATGACTGCCATATCGACCGGTGGGTTTACCATTCATTCTGGAGGCATACCGTTCTATGACAACCGCCTTCTTGAACTGCTCATCATTCCCGTAATGATTGCAGGGGCACTGCCCTTTAAGATCTATTATCTGATGTATCGCAAGCGTGAATGCCGTCTGTTTCGTGATGAACAGGCAATTCTGCTTTTCCTTTTGATATTTCTGGGATTTGTTGTCATTACCATGGATTTGATCGTGTTTAATGGAATGGACCGCTGGTCTGCAATTATTCACGGCCTGTTTATGGCATCTGCGGCGATTACATCGACCGGATTCCAGACTGCGAATCTTACCGTTTGGGAGCCGGTATCTGTCCTCTTTCTTGCTGCGTTGGTCTTCATTGGCGGATCTTCCGGCAGTACATCGGGTGGAGTAAAACTTTCCCGTGTCATCATCGGGCTCAAAGGCATCAAATATTGGTTCCGGCGATCGTTTGTCAGTCCGAAGGCCATGATTCCCCTGCGCTACAACGGCAAAAATTTTCAGCGGGCAGACGCGGAGTTTCTTGTTGCACGCAATATGCTCACCTTTATTCTCTTTCTGCTGGCGATCCTCTTCGCTCTTCTCCTCATCATGCACTTTGAGCAGCCCGATGTCGATACAACCCTTGTGATCTTCGATGTGGTCTCTGCCACCTGCAACAATGGCATCACCACCGGATTTATCAATCCTGACCTGACCGTCTGGTCAAAACTGGTGCTCGTTATCCAGATGTGGCTGGGACGACTGGAAGTGATGGCAGTGCTGGTCTTCTTCATTGGCCTTATCCGTGGTTTTGAATGGTGATGTGAGAGCCGGAAAAAATAATTCATGCAGAGGAGAGGGGATGATCACCTCATCCTGCCGGGTGAAAATCCCCAATTCTCCCTTTCACCTGATGCTACATAGGGAAAAGGAATGACTCTTTTTTAGCGGAGGTGTAAATATCATGCACAACAAAACTTTACTCAATGAAACAGATCGCCCTCTACGGCAAGGGTGGTATCGGTAAATCCACCACATCAGCAAATCTCTCGGCAGCTCTCTCAGAGTGTGGGCTGGATGTCATGCAGATAGGGTGTGATCCAAAGCATGACAGCACCCGGATGCTGATGCAGGGGCAATGGATTCCGACCGTCCTTGACCTTGTCCGTGAACATGGTGATGCCAATCTTGCGGTCTCGGATGTAGTCTTCACTGGATATGGGGGTATCCGGTGTGTTGAGGCAGGCGGACCGGAACCCGGTATCGGATGTGCAGGCCGCGGGATCATTGCCACATTTCAGTTGCTTCAACGGTTGGAAGCTTTGTATGGTGATGTCATTGTGTATGATGTCCTTGGTGACGTGGTCTGCGGCGGGTTTGCAATGCCCATGCGTGACGGATATGCACAGGAGATATATCTCGTAACCTCTGGTGAGTTCATGTCACTTTACGCGGCGAATAACATCTGTAAGGCAATATCACGCCTTTCCCGGCGCACACGCAGTGTTTGTTCTCTTGCGGGTGTCATCTGCAACGCCAAGAATATTCCCGGTGAGGAGGCACTCGTGCGTGAATTTGCCGAACGGGTCAATTCGCGCATGGTTGCCTATATTCCCCGTGCCAATATTGTTCAGATTGCTGAAGTAAACAAGCGTACGGTGATTGAGTATGCACCGGAGTCAGAGCAGGCAGAGGTGTACCGCCAACTGGCGCGAACGATTATGGAAAATACTGAATTTACTATCCCCACCCCTCTTGAGATGGATGAACTTGAAGAACTTGCACAGTCGCACCTCAAGATTTGAGGGATGTACGGTCATGGGTGTTCTCTCGGTCAGTGCCTTTCTGACGGATGCAGTGACGCTTGTACATGGCCCGGACGGGTGCACCCATATCAATACATCTCTGTTGCACACCACCCTCTCTGAACACGATATCTTTCGCATCCCGGACATTGTCTCCAGCGGTCTTGGCGAGAATGAGATCATCTTCGGCGGTGAAGATGCACTCCACGATGCGCTGACCGCTGTGTGCAGTGACGACCCCAGCGCGGTGATCGTTGCAAGTACGTGTGTCGCCGAAACCATCGGTGATGATGTGGCAGGCATCTGTAGCCAGCCATGGGACTGTCCGGTTATCCATGTACCCAGCTCCGGCTTTCTTGGCGGCACCTTCACGGACGGCTATAACAGTGCACTATCTTGCCTGACCTCTTTAATCACCCCCGGAAAACAGGACTTAAACAAAGTCAATATTGTTGGTGAGAAAAATCTTGAATTTGAGGTCGAGGACAATTTCCAGGAGGTCTCCCGCATTCTTGAGATGCTGGGACTTGAGGTGAACATCCGCTATGTGCGAGACATTACTGTTTCGGATATCAAACGGTTCAAAGATGCGGGGCTGACCCTCTTTCGGGAGGATACCGAAGGCGTTCTCGGCCGTCATTTTCATGCCTGCACCGGCATTCCGTCTCTTCCGGAGTTTCCGGTCGGACTTGCGGCAACCCTTGCGTTCATTAAGGATGTGGGCCGTCTTACGGGTCGTGACAGCACGGATGCCGTTTGTGCCGAAGAAGAACGGCAGGCCTCACTCGCGGATGAATTTTCAGACCTTGCAGGTGAGTATATGACCTTTGATTCATTCGGGTTCCAGTCGGCAGAGATGGAGATGTTTGTCGAGGTGGCAGAGGCCGTCGGTATCAGGGTTTCTGAGGAGGGAACGGTGATTCCGGTTCCCTTCTGTATGCCTGTTGGCACCCTCGGTCTGCAAAGGATGCTTAGGCAGTGGCGGAGGTTTGTCGATGGCTAGGCCAAGCCATAATCCGATCTGGCCCTGCGCGATGATCGGCGCTGCTGCCGCGATGGCCGGTTTGGAAGGGACAGGGGTCATCATTCACGGGGCATCGGCGTGCTACCTTTATGCAGACTCCGTCATCCCAAATCCGTTAAATTGCACTTATTTGATAGAGGACGAAGTAATCTTTGGCACCGGTGACCGTCTGCTGGAGGTTTCTGAGGCCCTTCTGCCCTTCAGCGAGAGGATTGTGGTCATTAATTCCTGTGTACCTGCGACCATTGGCGAGGATCTCAGGGCATACTGTGCTGGGTGTGAATCCCTCTTCGTCGATGCCCCCGGGTACTGTGGTGACATGATGGATGGCTACCGGGTTGCTCTGGCAGCCCTTTCCCCCGAGGTCGATTCGACACGGGATGGGGTTAACATTGATGGACTTATCTCCACGGATCCCTTTGCTGTAGGCAACCGGATGGAGGCAGAACGTCTGCTGGCCCGTGCAGGTATCCCGGTTGCGGCCAGATACTGTAATGATACGCTGGCATCAGCCCTCAGACCTTCAGCGATGACGGTCACCGCCCTCCCGGATGTGGCATCAGGTATCGGGCAGTCGGCAGGGTCGCTTCTTGGGCTGGATGCCATTGAAAAGACATTTTCTGTTCTGCAGGATGCAATGCCGGATGCAGACTGTGCTCCGGTCATGGACATCTGTGAGGAGACGGAAGAACTGGTGGTGAAGGTATGTGACCGCTACCTCCGGGTAAACGATCCTCCACGGGTTACCCTCTTTGGTATTGCAGGATATCTCGACATGGCAACGGACCTGCTTACTACCTATCTTGACGCAGAGATCTGTGGTGCAGGGGCTCGCAACCAACCGCAGGAGGGGTCGGTGTGCACATGGGGCCCTGATTTGGGCACCGTGAAACGGATGATTTCCTCAGGCAAGCCTGATCTGATCATCGGATCCCGGTATGAAGCAACTCTTGCACCCGGTGTGCCCTTTGTGCAGATGACAATCCCCATCCGCAAACATTCCATGCTCTGCCATCGCCCGCTCATTGGGACCGAGGGTGTCCTCTGGCTTATTGAGTCAGTAGTGAACGCGGGGATAAAAGGGTGCTGAAACAACCGTTGTATCTGTTATCTCTTCCCGATGAATTCAGCGTCTGCAAGGGATCACTTCTCCAATGATAAATAACCCGAAATAAAGCGGTCCTGCTTAATAGGGACGTTTAAGAGAACCCATTTCCCCTTTTTCTGGTATTCATTTATCCACTCCATCCCCTAATTGATTCCGGCGTATTTATCCGCCTTTATCACCCATACCGGTTAATGAACGAAGACGGCCGTCAGCTGGTACATCTTATATTTGGCCTTCTCATCGCTGGTGCGATTGCCTTTCTGGGGAGGGAGTATGCCATCATGATGCTTACGTCTGGACTTTTTGGCGGATTTATCGTCATTGATCTGGTGGACCGTGGATACCGGGTGCCGATCGCATCAGCGATGGTGGATAATCTCGAACGCAGTGGGAGAATGCCGGGATATGGATCGGTCTGTTTTGTTCTTTCAGCGTTGTTCTGCCTTATTCTCTTCCCCGTGGACTTTGTGGTGGCAGGCGTGCTCACCCTTGCAGTCCTTGATTCGGTTAGCACGATTGTGGGGATGCATTTCGGGCGGCACCGTATTTTTAACGGGAAATCATGGGAAGGTACCGCGGGGGGTATCATTGCGGCATTCATTCCTTTGGCATTTCTTGTCTCCCCATTCACTGCGGCAGTGGCGGCTATTGTGGCCGGCATAACAGAGTTGTTCTCACCCATTGAAGACAATTTGGTGATTCCTTTGGTGGTATGTCTGGTCTGCATTCTTTTTTTCTAAGGCATTTTATCTATTTGAATATGGTTTGTCACAAAGACATATCTCCCAGTAACCCTGATTCGGAGAGTGAATATGAAAAGCTCCCGGGTTCGCCATGCCAAAATGTACCCGGCTTCGGCGTTTGATGTTACCAATATCCATTTCTCCCCTATCTACGATCCTACACTTCACCTTGTAATGCATGCTGATGGCCCCTTTGATCAGTCTGCCATGGAGATTGCAGTAGAGGCGGCTGGCACGATGGCGCCCATTCTTGCCTCACATTATAGTGAGGGAGGCAACCGGGGCTACTGGCAGTCCGGTATGGGTGAAAAACCTGCCTTCTCTGTGCATGACATCTGCGGTGAGAACGACACAAATCACCTCCCACTGGTCTCCATTGATCCGTTTGCGGGCCCTCAGATGGATGTCCGTCTCTGCAGGAACACCGACGCAGGGGAAGGAGGAGGGGATGTTCTCATTATCTCTGGACATCACGGGGCAATGGATGCAAACGGTCTCTTCCAGGCGGCAGCATTGTGTGCGGATGCTTACCGCCGGGTATGTACCGGAAAACCCCCGCATTTCCAAGGTCCCTCTTGGGATAGTCGGGGCACGGATGCCATCTCTGCCCAGTTTTCGGCAGAAGAATTAGATGCCGCATATATTCGCGAATCTTTACCGGTAGATACTTGGTCATTTCCTTGCCATGACGGTCCGTGTGGGTCTCCTGTCTGGGATTCATGTACGATCAAAGCAGATGATGTAACTCTCCTTTGTACCGCTGGGAAGGCTTCCGGGATGACCATAAATGATAGGATTATGGCAGCCTATTTCTGTGCACTTTTTACGGTCTGCGGGGATGCGTATGCAAATGCACCTCAACTGGGCATTACCGGTGCGATGGATCTGCGCCGGTATCTCTCCGTTTTGCCTTCCCGGAGTATCAGCAACCTTTCGGTTGCCTATGACATTTCCCTCTCTCCCTCCTGTTGTCAGGGGATGAATACTGCTTTACCTGCGGTGTCTCAGGCAATGCAGAGTAGAAAGGAGAGGTACTTTGGCGTGGGGGGAGTGGTGTTGTATGAACGTCTCTATGCAGGTGGGGTGAGTGCGGTGAAGACTTTTATGAACAGCGTCAAAAAAGAATGTTGCCTCGCTGGACTGATGAACCCCTTCATGAGCAATATTGGCATTATCCCCCCATCGGCGGCAGCATTTCAGTATGGCGAGGATGGCGTGCCCCTTGAGGTCACGAAGGCATACCTCACCTCCCGGGAGACCTATCCGCCGGGTATCGGTGCCTATATCTCCACGTTTAGCGGAGAGATGACAGTGTCCATTCCTTTCTGCACTGGTGCCCATGACCCGCAGACTATCCGTTCCCTTTGTGAAGCGATGCAGAGGTATCTCTTAGAAGATGCCTCTCTCGTGTAATTTTTCCATTATTTTTTCACATTGGTCATCCTCTTCGGGGCAGGGTTATCATTTCCGCAGTGCAAATAAAGAGGAGATGAACGCAATCCGAAGGGTTCAGACTGGTCTTCGGTCTGTGGTTGGTATCTGGTGTGATATCAGGTACAGCCATAATCGCGGCATTTTTCCCCTCTGCGTGCAGGAGGAAATAAGATGACGGGTCAGATGAAAGCAGGTGTTGAAACCCTTCTCGGAGACCCGAAACCCGCCATCCGTAATCTTGCGTGGCCTGTTATGATCGGGATGATCCTCCAGACGGTCTATAACCTGACCGATGCATTCTGGGTGGCGGGACTCGGTGCCGACGCCCTTGCAGCAGTTGGATTCTTTTTTCCATTCTTTTTTGCGGTCTTTGGATTTTCAAACGGCATGGGGGTTGGTGTGGCTTCTGCCATCTCCCGCCGTATTGGCATGCGGGATCAGCAAGGTACAAACAGTGTCGCGACACACACAGCGATTCTGATTCTGCTATTCTCTCTTATTATTACCATCGCCGGTCTCTCAATTACGGGCACCTTCGGAATGATTCTCGGAGATACACCGGTTGCGGAGATGGCCACTGGGTACGCTAATATCACCTTTTTGGGTACATTTTTTATCATCTTTCTTGGCATCGGTAGTGCTCAACTTCGCGGTGAGGGGGATGTAAAACGGACGATGTATGTGATGCTTATCAGTTCTCTCGTAAATGTCATTTTAGACCCGATATTCATCTACGGGCTGGGGATGGGTGTTCAAGGTGCGGCCGGGGCAACGATTGTCGCATTCATCACTGCCTGTCTTCCCATACTTTATTGGATCTTTGTGAAACGGGACACTCATGCCCAGATATCCTTTGCTGGTTTTTCTTTGTCCCGGCCTATTTCATGGGAGATCCTGAAGGTGGGCATTCCTGCCTCTTTTCAACAATTATCCATGGCAATGACGACGTTTGCGCTCAATATCTTGATCCTTCTTGTGGCAACGACCGATGGTGTGGCCATCTACACCACCGGATGGCGAGTGGTTTCGATGGGCGTCACACCACTCATTGCTATTTCGACCGCAGTTGTATCGGTAAGTGGTGCGGCCTATGGTGCGAATCTTATTCGGAAAGCCGAGGAAGGACACCTCTATGCCATTCGGTTTGGTCTTATGATCAGTTTCATGGTGACTCTCGTAGTATTCTTCGGTGCCCCGTATATTGCCCATGCCTTCACCTACAGTGAGGATGCGGCTCATCTCTATCCCGGACTCGTCACCTTTTTGCAGACGATCTCCTTCTTCTTCCTTCCCATGAGCTTTGGCATCTTCTCTGCCTCCCTTCTTCAGGGATTCGGGCGGGGATTAGACTCCCTTATCATTACCCTTATCCGGACTATTGTTCTCACCGTCGCCACATGTTATCTTTTGGCGGTCACCTTTGGATGGGGCCTCATGGGCATCTGGTGGGGTCTTGTTATCGGGAATTCACTTGGTGCCGGAGTTGGATTTGTCTGGGCACGGTACTATACCAAAAAGCTCCTTAGAAAAACCGCAAAGCCGGAGGAATCGGTTTAATGTGGTGTGGCAGGCAATGCTCATACCATGGATATACCAGCCGAACAATTAAATGAGATTACTCGGCGAATGGAGAAGAAGGCGTCTCTTCTCTCGCCTTATGCCTGCCGGGATGATGCGGCCATACGGAGAGGTGGCGGGTTGCCGGAGGACTGGGTCATCCGGCCGCCGTTTTTCCGGGATATTGATCGCATTATTCATTCGCGGGCATTCTCACGGTATATCGACAAGACACAGGTCTTCTATCTTTTAGATAATGAACACATTACGCACCGTGCCATTCATATTCAGCTGGTGGCAAAGATTGGGAGAACCATTGGTCGTGCCCTCTCCTTAAACGAGGACTTGATTGAGGCGATTGCCCTCGGTCACGACATCGGCCACCCGCCCTATGGTCACTTTGGAGAAGATTGTCTCTCCGCTCTTTGTAAAGCACATCAAATCGGCCCGTATCGCCACGCTGTACAGAGCATTCAGTTTCTCGATACCATAGAGGACACTAACCTCACCCTTCAGGTGCTGGACGGCATCCTCTGCCATAATGGAGAGGTGCACAATGCCCATCTTGTTCCTGAACCAATCACTGACTTGGAGGTTTTGCATAGGAAAAAGGAGTTGATCCTCAATGGCGGCGATCCGGCCCCCGGCACCCTTGAAGGGTGTGTGGTGCGTGTTGCAGACACCATTGCTTATCTTGGGCGTGACCTGCAGGACGCCATAGAGATTGGGTGCCTCGACCCTTCGCTTCCCGGTCTTTCGGATGACTGCCGAAAGACGTTTTCTCTCTCAGGAGACTACCGCCGGTTTAATGCATCTGTTATCGATGCGGTTTCTCGTGATGTCATCGCCTGTAGTTTCGATTCTAATGAGGTTCGTTTCTCCCCGGAGATATCGGACTCCGTGAAGGCGCTGAAAGATTACAACTATGAGATGATCTATACGAATGAAGTCCTGCACGCACAGGACTCGATCATCAACAATCTCTATGAGGTTCTCTTTGAACGGTTCCTTGGCGATGTCGAAAAAATGCGAACGGACTCGCTCATCTATCAGGACCTCATCGAGGCAGAGTGGGTATCACCTGCATACATTGACACGGCATCTCCCGCGGAAATGGTGCGTGACTATCTGGCAGGGATGACGGACAAATATTTTGAGTCGGTTGCACGGAAACTATTGATCCCGAAACGATATTTCAGGAATCATGACCTCAATGAATGGCTGAAAAATTGTCGATAAACTCTTACCTTTTTTTCTGAATAAAAAAATTCTCTCAGGTAATCATGAGAGTATTTGCGAGTTATAGAATATTTTCCTTCGCAGAATGACGTATTCCATAGAATTACCTCTGGTTTCCATTGTAGCACATCATAAGACGAGAGGTGGTAACAATCAAAGTTTAGAAAAATAGTGAAGCCTTGGAAAAAGAAATATTCAGAGTTGTTCCCACGCGCTGTGGAAACGTTGCAGAGCGGTGATGTGGCCCAGCACACCGAAGATCAGAAGCATTGCGTCCATCACGGTGAAAGTGGCATACACTGCGCCCGGAATAAACGCGGCGGCGATACCAAAGATGATCAAAAGGAGCAGTCTGTCAGCCCTTCCGAGGATACCGCCATAGATTCGGCCCACACCCACTGCCTGTGCCTGTGTTCCGAGGTACGAGGACATCAAAACACTTGTGAGGGCAAAAACGCCGATAAACGGAGAGGCAAGCCCTCCTGCAAATATGCCGGTGATGATGAAGATATCTGCGTAACGGTCGATGACATGATCGAGGAAGTCCCCTTTCAACCCTTCAGTGCCGTTGACACGGGCAATTGCTCCGTCTATCCCGTCAAAAAAGGCATTGAGCATGACACCGATGACACCGATGAGGGCCGCTTCATAATAGAATGCGGTTCCCGCCGCGAATGCTGCGATGAGTGCAATCACCGAACAACCGTTTGGCGTAAACCCGATTCGGGACATTGTCTTCGCTACTGGGTTAACAATCCACTGAACATGGGGGCGGAAGTTGTCAACGGTCATACGGTTCTTCCTAAAAATTCAGACCAGTCTGGCACGATAAGGGAATGTGGCGCATCACCACAGATAAATGCCTCGATATCATCCGCAGTCTCTTGTGCACTCTGCGTAGTTGTGTCAATCACCGTGATATGCTCTTCCGGGTGAACTTCGAGTGCTTCAATGAAAATCATATCCAGAGCCTCTGCTTCTGCATTCTCCTGCACCTTCTCCTCGGTATACCCGCGTTTTCGCAGGCGTGCGGCGAGGATATCCGGGCGACAGCGGAGCACAACCACCCTATCTGCGGGCAGAATATGGGTGAGGTGGCCTTCGATGATACCATCAATCGGAACAAAGTCATCTGCCCATGCATCATCGTCGATGATGTCAGTGTCGCGTTCAAGGTCATGTTCGATGACGTAGGGTGCCATCGTATCCTTCTGGGAAATGACTTGCATGCCGCGGGCTCTGAGGAGAGAGGCAATGGTTGTTTTTCCGGTGCCGGGTGTCCCGGTCAGTGCAATCATCATATTCGGTATATCTCACTAATGGCAGCGATGAACGCTTCGTTCTCCCATGGCTCCCCGATGGAGACACGGATGTAATGGTTTGGAAGACCGGGGAAACTCGCACAGGAACGGACAATGACGCCCTTTTGTGCAAGTTCTGTCACCACATCCCCGGCGGTGCGGGGCGTTACATCCACCATCACAAAGTTCGCCCCACTGGGAACGACCGGATACGGGCATTCATCGATGAAACGCTTTCGCCATTCCTGAACGACCGATACGATGGTCTTTACATGCACCGTGTCTCTCAAAGCCGCTGCGGCCGCAGCCTGCGAGACCATGTTGAGGGTGAAGGGGGTTGCCGCCCGGTGGTAAAAGAGTTCGTACCATTCCGGCACAAAGGCGTATCCGACCCGTAAACCCGCAAGCGAGTATGCTTTGGACATCGTCCTCCCAATGATGAGGTTATCAAATCGCTTCATCAGAGGACGGTAATCTGTTCCGTCAAACTCGATATAAGCGCAGTCAAGGAAGAGAATTCCTTCATAGTTTTCGCAGATATGTGCGATGGTCTCTATTGTCTCTGTGGTGCCGGTTGGGTTATTTGGGGTGCAGAGAAAGGCAAGTTTCGTGCCTTTCGCGTCCCTGCAGAATACGTCTGGGTCAACGGAGAAATCCTCTTTTCGGGGAACCGATACGGTGACTCCTCCCTGTGCCCGGACAGCAAGTCCATAGTAAGAATAGGTGGGTGTTGCCACTGCCACCCGATCCCCGTCTGAAATAAGCGTGCGAATCACGGTGTCGATGATGCCGTCCATGCCAACGCTTGCAACAAACCGGTAATCACCATGCCGCTTTTTTAGTGCAGCAATGAACTCACCGTTTGTTTCGTCCGGGTAGCGGTTTGCATTTTGCAATGCGTCTGTTGCCGCCCGGATGGCCTTCGGTGAAGGGGGAAACGGGTTTTCATTGCTCGCCAGACGTGCGGGGCGGGTGTGCCCTGCTTCGCGGGCGATATCCGCTGCCCCTGTCGCAAAGACATACCCTTCTTCCTGAAAAACCTCACGAATCAAGTGCTTCATTAATTACCCTGATTGCCTGGTCAATATCAACATCTGTAATGACGAGCGGCGGGATGAGGCGGAGGTTTCCGCTGGTGCAGTTGACGAGCACCCCGTGTTTCTCACAATAATCCTTGACCGCTGCACAGCGGTCGCCAAGGGTGATGCCGATCATCAGACCCCGCTGGCGGGGGTTGTGGGCGGCGAGTCCATCACGGAAACGTTTCCCTCTGCGTTCAATGTCGTCGATGATGCCCTCAAGAACATCGAGTGTGGCGTGCGCTGCTGCACAGGCAAGCGGACCGCCGTTGAACGTGCCCCCGTGTTCGCCGGGAAGGAACTCCAGTCCTTCACGTGCAACGATACCGCCCATGGGGAACCCGGAGGCGATGCCCTTTGCCATCGTGATGATGTCAGGCTGGATATTTGTATGCTGGAAGCCGAACCACTTTCCTGTCCGTCCGAATCCCGTCTGCACCTCGTCAATGATAAGGAGTGCATCGTTTTCGGTACATATTCTGCGAACTTCCTCAAGGAATCCTTCGGGTGGGATGATGACACCTGCTTCACCCTGAACTGGTTCGGTGATGACAGCAGCTATTGTCCCATCAATGGCCGCCTTCAGTCCCTCAATGTCGCCGTACTCGATGAACTCACATTCATACGGGAGAGGGGTGAAGGGGAGCCGGTAGGCCTCCTTGTAGGTCAGGGAGAGTGCCCCGCATGTGCGGCCGTGGAACCCGGATTTAAATGCGATGAACCGTTTCTTTCCGGTCCGTACACGGGCCAGTTTAATGGCCGCTTCAACAGCTTCAGTCCCGGAATTGGAGAAGAAGACCCGTCCGCCTTTGAGACCTGCCTTCTCTGAAATCCGTTTGGCAAGCTCTGCCTGTCCGGGAATGTAGAAGAGATTTGATATATGGATGAGTTCATTTGCCTGTCGGCAGATGGCCTCTGATACTCTCGGGTGGCAGTGACCGGTGGAACAGACCGCAATGCCTGCCACACAGTCAATGTATTCATTTCCGTTATCGTCCCACACCCGTGCCCCTTTGCCGCGTGTGATCAAAAGATCACGGCTAAAGTTGCGCATCATGTATTTCTCACCCATTTCGCGGTATTCTTTCTGCATCATTTTTATCGCTTCCTCTCAAGTCTCTTTTTACCATTGTCGTTATTCGTATTCGATGGTTGCCGGGGGTTTTGGGGTGATATCGTAGACCACTCGGGAAACTCCCGGAACTTCCGATGTTATTCGTGATGCGATGCGGTGCAGGTTCTCCCACGGGACTTCAACGGGTTCTGCGGTCATTGCATCACGCGAATATACCGCACGAACTGAGACAATCCACCCATAAAGGCGGGCGTCCCCTTTCATGCCAGTACCAAGGCCGATGACTGCCGCAAGACACTGCCACGGCGCAAACTGTTCCACAAGCTCTTCTTCAGCAATGGCGTTTGCCTAGCGGACGATGGCAATCTTTTCTTTGGTCACCTCGCCTACACAACGGACGGCAAGACCCGGTCCGGGGAAGGGCATTCGGTGCTGGATCACAGAGGGCAATCCAAGTGCACCTGCAAGTTCCCTGACATCATCTTTATAGAGATCAATAAGCGGTTCGATGACACCTTTGAAGTTAATATCAACCGGCATGCCGCCGACATTGTGGTGGCTTTTTATGCCCCCTTTGCTCTCAACAATGTCCGGGTAGATGGTGCCCTGTAGCAGGTAGGC
Organism: Methanomicrobiales archaeon; assembly: GCA_012523385.1. Classification (GTDB taxonomy): domain Archaea; phylum Halobacteriota; class Methanomicrobia; order Methanomicrobiales; family Methanomicrobiaceae; genus Methanogenium. The sequence goes on along the minus strand of JAAYIO010000005.1, from coordinate 6,991 downwards.
GGCCTTTGTCTCGAGTGCTTCATGTTCAAAGATGCGGATGAATTTTTCTCCGATGATCTTGCGCTTCTTTTCGGGGTCAGTGACACCTTTTAAGGCAGAGATGAACTCTTCTGATGCATCGATAATTTTCAGGTTGATGTCACTAAAGATCTCGCGAATCTGGTCGCTCTCTCCTTTTCGCATCAATCCCGTATTCACATAGATGGGGATGAGTTTGTTTCCGATTGCCCGCTTTGCAAGTTCTGCACAGACTGAACTGTCAACGCCGCCTGAGAGCGCCATGACTACGTAGTCATCGCCGGCCTTTTGGCGGATCTCTGCAATTGCTTTCTCGATAAATTCTTTTGCGTTCACCATGATTGCCTACACTGTATTCTGTATTTTTTGTTTCCGGCATGCCTGCACAAAGCCGACATAGGGGGGTGAGGGGTGGGTCGGGGTTGATTTGAATTCGGGGTGGAACTGTGTCGCAAGGAAGAATGCCTCCTGATCCAGTTCACATACCTCCATCCGCGGGCCGCATCTGCCGGAAAAGATAAGCCCTGCCTTTTCTAAGCGGTCGATATATTCAGGGTTTACCTCGTAACGGTGTCGGTGGCGTTCGGTTGTGGTGTCAGTGCCGTAGAGGGCATGCACCCGGGTCCCTTTGCGCAGGTCTGCCGTACAGTTTCCGAGACGCATCGTGCCACCTAAGTTCTCTACCCCTTCCTGTTCCGGGAGCAGGGCAATGACATGGGAGCCGGGTCCCATCTCCTCACTTGTCGCATCGGGAATACCTGCGACATTGCGGGCATACTCGATGACTGCAAGCTGGAATCCGAGGCAGAGGCCGAGATAGGGTATTTTGTGGGTTCGGGCGTATTCAATGGCACGTATTTTTCCTTCAATTCCCCGGCTGCCAAATCCGCCGGGCACAAGCACACCGTCAACGTCTGCAAGTTCACTGCAGGAGAATGTCTCTGCATCGAGCCAGCGGATATCCACCTCAGTTGAATCAGCGAATCCTGCATGCTTCAGAGACTCTTTAATAGAGATATAAACATCCCCAACACCGTATTTGTTGACGATGGCAATGGTAACGCGGGCCGTTCTCTTTCGGCTGATGAGGGTATACCAGCTGTTATCCAATTCCCGTTCTTTCAGATGCAACAGTTCAGTGATCACCTCTGCAATCCCTTCCTTTTCCATCTCCATTGGCACTTGATAGATATCCGGAGCAGTAATTGCGCTGATTACCGCCTTTGCGGAGACATCCGTGAAGGCTGAGATCTTTTTCTTTGTAGAGGCGCTCATAACGCAGTCGCTTCTGCCAACGATGATGTCTGGTTGCAGTCCCAGTTCCCGCAGGGCTTTCACCGAATGCTGGGTCGGTTTCGTCTTGTGGTCCCCCATATTGTCTGCGGGGACCAGCGTGACATGCACCAGGGCCAAATCCTCTCTTGGGAGTTCGGCGCGCATCTCGCGGACTGCCTCAAGGAAGGGCATGCTCTCGATATCGCCAACGGTGCCGCCGACCTCAACCAGACATATTTCCGGGACTTCACCCGGCATGACCTCTAATTTGGCTGCTTCTGCGATGTAATCCCGTATCTGGGCGGTGATGTGAGGAATAATCTGGACCGTTGCGCCCAGATAATCCCCCCGCCGTTCTTTTTCGATGACTTCGCGGTAGACCTTACCTGTGGTGATGTTATGGGCGGACGTGAGTTCAATATCTAAAAACCGCTCATAATTGCCAAGGTCAAGGTCAACTTCCCCTCCATCTGAGAGGACGTATACCTCACCGTGCTGGCCTGGATTCATCGTACCTGCATCAATATTCAGGTATGGGTCAATTTTCACTGCCGTTACCGCATATCCACGATTCTTCAGCAGACGGCCAATGGACGCGGTGGTGATACCTTTTCCAAGGCTGCTCATCACACCGCCTGTTACAACAATATATTTCACCTGATATTCCCTTCCCGAACGGAGTGCATGGCGCCGACTGGTACTCCTTGTCTATATTATTGCATGTACCCTCACTTTATCATTGAGGTTACCTACCGCTGGATGACATCCACAATACGTTTGGAAGAGGCACGGAGTGTGCAGATTCGTAGGTGTGGCGCGGGAGGATGGTTCTGCAGAACGAACGGTTTTTTCCTGCGGTTTTCATTTGGGAAAATAAAAAAAAATGTTATTTTTTGCCGAGGTCCGGCGGTTGTATGGATGATTCCAGATCCACCGGTGTGGTCGGGTCTTCCAGAGTCTGAATCTTCTTTTCGATCTCTTTTATGTAATCCGTGGTTTCATTGAGATTTTCGTCCGCCGGAGACTTTCCGAGGATGGATTCGTCCAGCCTCACATCTTTCCAGTCGTCGTCGACAAGCATTTCTGCCTCTTCACCGAGGAATCGTGCACTCTGTTTTATGAGACTGGATAATTCGAATGGGAAGATGATCTTTGTTGCCTGACCGTCTGCCATCTGTTTGAGGGCATCCAGTGAGAGCACGGTGATCGCTTTTCGGTCCAGCGCCCGCGACCCGAGAGAGAGGATACGCAGACCCTGCGCCTCACCCTGCGCCTGCAGGATACGGGATTTTCGGTCACCCTCTGCACGGAGAATCTTACTCTGACGGTCGCCCTCTGCTTCGAGGATCATCGACTGGCGCTTACCTTCCGCGCTAAGGATGGCAGACCGCTTTTCACCATCTGCACGGAGAATTGCGGCACGACGTTCACGTTCTGCCGCCGTCTGTTCGGTCATTGCCTGCTTGACCGCACCGACCGGGTCAACCTCTTTTATCTCGACACGCTCGACCTTAACGCCCCACTGGTCGGTCTCTCGGTCGAGAATGTCACGCAGACGGGTGTTTATCAGATCCCGGTTATAGAGGACCTCATCGAGTTCCATGTCTCCGATAACGCCACGCAACGTTGTCTGCGCGAGGGCTACTGTTGCCAACCGGAAGTTGGCTACCTCAAATGCGGACTTTGCCGGGTCAATTACCCGCACATAGACGATGGCGTCCACGTTTGTGGGTGAGTTATCCTTGGTGATAACCTCTTGACGAGGTACGTCCATCACCTGTGTTCTTAAGTCAACTTTGATGATATCGGTGATGAAGGGAATCACCCACCGGAATCCCGGATTTAATGGGCCCCTGTACTGGCCCAGTCGTATTTCAAGCGCCTGCTGATACGGTTGCACAATCACGACACCTCTTGCAAAGATGAGAATGATTGCGAGCACGAGAATAACGGTATAGAATAAGTCGAATGCCATTTTTGTTATATCTCCTCAACCACGACGTGCACCCCTACGGATTTCACGACGCGTATTTTTGTTCCAACTGCGATACTTTCGCCTTCGGTCCGTGCACTCCAGTCCACATTACCGATGACGACTTTTCCTTTGATGGTGTCCTTCTCCACGGTGGATGTCACAATGCCTGTTTTTCCTGCAAGTGAGTCCTTACTGACTGTGGAAGGGGCCTCGTCCGGAGTTATCCGTGCATAAACCCACACCGTTCCACCTGCGGCAACAAGGGAGGTTACAATGCCGATCAGAATGATCCAGGTCGAACTGAATATCGCCGGGAAGAGCAGTGAGACGGCACCAATGATGATGAGAGTGGTGCCGGGTACTGCAAGGAAGAATCCCGGGCTGAAGGCCTCTATTAAGAGCAATATGACTCCGATTGAGATCAGAATCCATCCAAGAGCTAATACTTCCATCACTACAGTGGTAATTACAGGTTATGATGGGATAAAGATAATTGAGAAATTGGCATTTTGGTGGTTTTTTTTCAGAATGTGGTGGCCTGTTCTCTTGTCAGGCCGATTCATCCTCTACACGACATCGGGATGAGAGGCTAATGGGAGGTATGGAAACAATGTTTCAGTCCGGATACATCGCGCTGAAAATGGTGAATCTTTTAAAAAAAGGATTTCGCGTCTATCGGACGATCGTAGCCTAAGGATCACTCCTGAGCGATCACCGCAAAAGATGCAGAGGACTCAGCGAGGACAACGCCCGTTTCCCCCGGCCGTTTTACCACGCCTTTGGTGAAGGCGACTTTTCTGCCCTTCCGGATAACGGTGCCTTCGGCAATGATGGTGCCGTCCTGCACTCCGCGGTAGAATGATGTAGACTCACTAATGGTTGCGATGATCTCGTTTTCCTTGAGGACGGTAAAGAGAGCGAGGGCCATCGCTTCGTCGGCAAGAGCGGTATAGACGCCGCCCTGAAGCCATCCGTCGCCGTTCATCATGTCCGGCCGGACATCCATCGTGAGCACTGCTCCCCCTTCAGCATAGGAAACGATCTCAATTCCCATCATCCGGAAGAAAGGGTTTGCATCCCGCCCTTTGAGGGATATTTCTTCGAGGTAACTCATTATTGGTACGTTTGTTGTCTTTCCCCTTATGAATACACTATGGTAGTATTCCTGAAAGTATGTGCAATTAAGTTTAAAAGAGAAAAAAATAATTTACAAATCTTCGGAACATGGTGGCAGAATACAAATCACAGCTTGAAGGCTTTATTTGATTTATTGTATCACTGCGAGTCAGATTTCGGGGTGAGCGGATGGATACTTGCAATTGCTGCCGGTATCATTGCCACAGGCCCTGTTTATGTGTGGTATTCAATGCTCGCTGAATTTTGGGAAAAAAGGCATGAGAACTGCTTTTGCAGGCGTATTCCTTTATACGGGGTCAGTAAATCTTCAATTTATTTTCATGGTAATCTTCTATTTTGGAGGGCTCTTCACCGTGGTGCTCACGGCATACCTGATGCTATTTTCTATCGTAGTATGGTTCATTTGTGAGGTGGCGGCAGATGAAAAAATGGTTTTCGTCCCCTCAGATATATAATTGGGCGGGGCGTGGAAAACAAATATAATGTGGGGGGGTTCCGGCAGTACCGAACTCCTTTCCCACCATCCTGAAATCAGTTTGTGCTCTTTTATTTGAAACTGATGTATTCCCGCAGATCTGATTTCAGGAATGCGATTACTTCCCTCAGGTCTCCGCCTGCCAGTTTTACAAAGAGAAAGCCGAATACGGGGTAATAGGTGAAATTCACTGGGCGCATCTCGAGTGGATCGGTAAATCCCGCCTCAAATCCCGCATAATTAAAATCGATGATTATCTCGGAGGGAACGTCTGCGGGAGGTTTTACCACAAGAAGGGCATACACATCCCCGGTGTCATCCGCAAGAATTGATTCCCAGTCCGGCGCACTCTCTTCGAAGTATGCCCGGTATACGTTGATGCCATACGCATACGCTGCGATGTCTGTTGTACACCACCCGGCAAACCGCATCGGGTTCACTTCAATGGGCATGACATGTCCGTCTTCCGTTACCCGCAGTTCAATGTGAAGGGGAAAATTCCTGACGCTGGTGAGTGTCTGAATCTGACAAAGAAGAGCCTTCACCGGCGAAAGGTATTTTCTGATAATCGCTTTGGACGTCAGATAGACCTTGTCGTCTACATCTGCGTCAGATGAAAAGATGTGGGAGAGGATATTGAGGACAACCGGTTCACCTGCTGCGGTAAAAAAGGCATCGACGGCAATCTCTGTTCCCGGAATATACTCCTCGATAATCCACGTTGCTGAGTTGTATACCTGTGGGGGAAAGAGAGAGGAGTGTTCTTTCATCTCGGTTTTCAGTGACTGAAGGACCTCTTCCCAGTCTGCGTCTGAGGCAACCAAATGCACCCCTGCGCTGAAGAAGCCGACGGACGGCTTGATGATGAAGGGCTTTGGGATGTCACAGATATCAAGACTTTCGAGGTCTTCTGCTACCACTTCACAGAAGAAAAAATCCGGGAAAAGAGGCTTGAGGAGACGACGGAATGCTGCCTTGTCCTTGAAGAGGGCAATCATTTTCGGCAGTCCGGTAAACATCAGATTATCGGCAATCCACTGAAGAGCATGTTCTGAATTGCTGTAGAGTTTCTGTCTGGGATTATCTCTGAAGAGAGCAATGCATGCCGCATCGTTGAGAAGAACCCCCCCATCAGGAAAATCCTGCTTCACCGAGGTCTCATTTTTGAGGACAGGCATATGGCTTGTGATGATGGTCTCTAACAGGTAACGTGACACATAGGGTTCATCAAGTATGATCACAGGTTACTTCTCCGTAGATACTATTTCTGATCATGTCGGTAAAATGGTAGTGGTTGGTGTCATGAAAGCGTATATGTGCACGATAACCGGCATTTCTAAGACTAATCTATGAATACGATTCAGAGAGTACCAACCAGATATGCGACGATACATATCGTTCTATTTATCTGATAAAAGGTCACACGTATTTTGAATAATTTCCGTTTTCTGTATACCGTGGGTTTCGGGTTTCCTGAGATGCAGAATCATGCATCCAGAATGGGAAATCGGCAATCTTCGGTAAAATGTACAGAGAACATCCCCGGAGATACCATCTCGGGAGATACTCAAAGGAGCATATATGACACAGACACCCATAGACTGGAACGATTGCTGGAAAGAGCAGTGGCAGAAGAATCATGACGTAAACGACCGGAAGGACAACTCCAGCATGTGGGACGAACAGGATGCGGCCCGCAAATTCTACCGGATGTCATACGAGAAGAACGGCGAGCGGGTCAACCGGACAATCGCAATGCTTACCCTGACGCCCGAATCACGGGTCTGTGATGTGGGGGCAGGACCGGGCGCCATTACAATACCCATCGCCCGGCAGGTCAGTCATGTGACCGCGGTTGAACCATCTGAAGGCATGTTTTCCGTGCTGTTGGAGAACCTGAAAGAGGAGGCGATTGAAAATGTGGACTGCGTAAAAAAACGCTGGGAGGATGTGGATGTGGCATGCGACCTCTCTGCCCCCTATGACGTCGTCTTTGCATCCTTCTCTCTTGATGTCCCTGACATGAAAGACGCGATAGAAAAGATGTGTGCGGCTTCTTCAAAATATGTCTACATCTTCTGGTTTGCCGGAGAGGCGTCCTGGGAGACGAT
>JAAYIO010000076.1 GCA_012523385.1 Methanomicrobiales archaeon | reverse complement strand
TGACGGGTTAGTTGGCCGGGGCAACCGTGCAAACGGGCTTATTACTCCTCACCGCCCTACGAGCATGGAGGCCACCAGCGGAAAGAACCCCATAAACCATGTCGGAAAGAGATACAACCTCCTTTCCACGGAGTTAGCACAGCAGTGTGCCAGCGAACTGGACGGTATCGAGGATCTCTATATCCGCATCCTCTCACAGATCGGACGCCCGATTGACCAGCCGCTTGTTGCCGGTGCACAGTATGTCGCCGCAAAGGGGGGAGACACTGCGGTTATCAGCCGCGGCATAGAAGAGATAATCGATGCGGGTCTTGCCGACATCACCTCAATCACCGAGCGGGTCATCCGCGGAGAGATGAAGACCTTCTAAAACCAGACACTATGGCAGCACAGATATGACAGACACAACGCGAGAGCACCTGCGGTTGGCAATCCCGAATAAAGGGCGTATATCAGAACCAATAATCGAACTTCTGGAGAAAGGGGGCCTCCATATCAATAGTTCATCCAGCCGTACGCTGATAGCACCGACCTGTGACCCCGGTGTCGAAGTGCTCTTTGCCCGGCCGATTGACATCCCCGAATATGTAGCAAACGGCGCCGCAGATTTAGGGATTACCGGCCGCGATATGGTTCAGGAACGCCGCACATCGGTCACCGAAATTCTTGACATGAAGATGGGCAGTGCCACTCTGGTGCTTGCTGTGCCAGAGGATTCCGGCATCAAAACGCCGGAAGATCTGGCGGGGAAATGTATTGCAACCGAATTCCCCAATATGACCGAGGATTATTTCCGAAAGCGCGGTATCGAGGTCACCCTTTTTCCTGTCGGCGGCGCCTGCGAGGCAACGCCGTATCTCGGGGTGGCGGACGCGATTGTTGATTTAACCAGTTCCGGCACCACCCTCAAGACCAACCATCTCAAGGTGATTGAAGAGATTCTCCGCTCGACAACCGTCCTGATCGGCAACAATGCGGCGATGCAGACGAGAAAGGAAAAGATCGATGAGATCACCCTTGCACTGGAGAGTGTGATCTCTGCCCGGGGCAAGTGCTACCTCATGATGAATGTGAACCGTGACTCACTTGCCGAAGTAAAAGAGACACTGCCCGGCCTTGGAGGCCCCACCGTGATGGACGTCGCATCCGATGGCAGTCTCGTTGCGGTGCATGCCGTGGTTGATGAAGAACGCGTATATCAGCTGATCACCCGTCTGCGCAATGCAGGGGCACGCGATATCCTCGTGATGCCGATTGACCGGCTGATCCGGTGAAGACACCATGAAAGTATTTCCCGCAGTCGACATCTTAAACGGCACCTGTGTGCAACTGGTGCAGGGCAACCGTGAGAACGCTGTTACCTACGGCGACCCCGTCAAACGGGCACAGGAGTGGCTACAGCAGGGTGCAGACGCTTTGCACGTCATCAACCTCGACGGTGCCTTTGGTGCTGCGGAAAAAAATGTCAGTCTGATCAAAGAGATCATCCGCTCCACCGGCGCTGAGATACAGCTGGGGGGCGGTATCCGCAGTACCGCAGATGCGGCTGGCTGGCTCGATGCAGGAGTCGCCCGTGTCATCACCGGCACCCTTGCCGTTGAACGTCCTGACGCGATCACCGAGATCGCGGCTGAGTATGGAAAGGAGGCAGTGATGGCGGGCGTTGACGCCCGGGGGGGCTCGGTTGTCGTCCACGGGTGGGAAACAACCGCAGGCGATCTGATCACCATGGCCCGCCTCTTTGAGGAGCGGGGCGCAGGTTCCCTCCTATTCACCAATGTTGATGTGGAGGGACTATGCAAGGGAATCGCTACAGAACCCGTTCAGCGTCTGCGGAAAGCCGTGTCTATCCCTATCATCGCATCAGGAGGCATCACAACGCCTCAGGACGTGCGTATGATGCGTGAAATGGGTGTAGAGGGCATTGTGCTCGGTGCAGCCCTGTACAGGGGCTCTATCACCCTTAAACAAGCAATCGAAGAGGCAGAAAAATGAGACAGGCAGAAATTACCCGAAAAACAACCGAAACCGCGATCTCCCTTACGCTGAATCTGGACACCGAAGGAAAGAGTGCTATCGATACCGGCATTCCGTTCTTTGACCATATGCTCGCATCCTGTGCACGCCACGGGAGATTTAGCCTGAACATCAAAGCAACAGGAGACCTCGATATCGACTGCCACCACACCATCGAGGATACCGCAATCGTTCTCGGTGAGGCACTTGCAGAGGCACTCGGAGAGAAACGCGGCATCCGGCGATTTTCCCACATGGCAGTGCCCATGGATGAGGCCATCGCCACAGTGACACTGGACCTTGGCGGACGGGGGTATCTGGTGTATGATGCAGCATTCTCACCGAATGGGTTTGGAACCATTCCTCCTGATATCTTTGAGCATTTCTTTTACACGCTCTGTATCCGTGCAGGCATTACGGCACACATGAAGGCAGAGGGCAGAAACGATCACCACATCTGTGAAGCACTCTTTAAAACATTCGGTGTCGCACTCTCCATGGCAGCGGCAGTAGAGCCCGGACGCACTGAGATTCCGAGTACAAAAGGAATTATCTAAAAACAAAATACCCAAAAAATTCGGATACTATTTTTTTAATGCATGAAACAAAGGTTTCAGGCACGTTTGTATGAAAAATGGGTTGCCCAAAGGGGTTCCCCAGTTTCAAAGAAAGATGTGTTGTACGTTCCAAACGCGATTAGTTCGCGTTCAGTTCGTTGACTGCAAGGTCAACGTCTTCTTTCTTAATCGTCTTTCTTCCAGCGTGCTTTGCATACTTGCTTGCTTCTTTGGTAAGCTCTGCAATGTAATCCTGAGCAGCATCTGCGATTGCCTCAGCGGCATCGCTTCCGACTCTCTCAGCACCGTTGTTCTTTGCAATCCTTACGACTGCAGCGATTGGTAGATCATTCGCCATTTTCATTCCACCTCAGAAAGAAAATCAGCAAGTTAATATAAAAACTTTCTGGAAATTAAGGGATATATGCCTTGTAAAATCAACAACAGGGAGTGTATTCAGGATATTTGAAACCAACGAAACGGATCAGATGTCATTTACATAAAGCTCATAATTTGGATTCAATTGAGTATTTGATTGTGTATTTATTCTCTAATAAATTTTAAGCAACGAATTGGCAATGAATACCGAATTCGAATAATCTGACGAGGCGCGCGAAGTATCGACAAAAATACGGTCGATATTTACCACCGGTGCACCATGTCCAACGCCCCCTCCGAGGAGACATAATGTGCGAAAAATGAGGTTTCCGGATATGCCGTCCGGAGCGATGATTATCCCGTGAGAAGGCACCGCAGATTCGATCAAAATCTCTGCATGATCAGCACCAGTGCGGCATGCTACCTCCTCTGCATCCCGAATGGTTCTGTCCACCACCGGATGACGACCCACATCCCCGAGACGTCCGCCCGAGAGCACCGCCACACGGTCATTCACCCCGAAGACCGGCGCCATCCTCCGTGCCTGAGCAACGAGAGAGATCTTGTCATCAACCGTCCACCCCTCATCCACCCCAACGGGGGCCAAAAGAAATCGGTCACCGCCGGGTGTTTCTAAAAAGGCGATCCGCTCCAGACGGGAGACATTAAATGTCCGTTTCAGTGCGGATAACGTTTGATTCGACGGCAGAGTGCCCCGGACGGCTGCATCAATCTCTCCTGAGAAAAGGGCCTGCACCAGTGCCTCTTCCGGTGCCGCGGCATATACCACATCAAACCCCGAGAAAAAATCCCGGTTATCAGGATGGGTAAAACAGCGAAGGGGGATGACTCCGGATAGCTTCTCCATGGTCGCCCGGACAGAGGCCGGGTCCGTCCCGGCGCCGATCCCAATAACCACCGGATGCTCCTCCTTACTCATCCATGGGAATCCCCATTATTCCCTGCTCTTTCAGATCAAATACCATCGACTCAGCATCACCATGACGAATGAACAATTTGCGCGAATCTGTCACAACACCGATATCAGCGGCAGTCATCCCGACCGCGGTAAAGAGACCAATCACCTGACTCACGTTCTTGGGAGGCACAGAAAAGATGAAAGCCATCCCCGGATACATACGCACCCAGTGCTCAAAGGTGATACCGAGAGCATCAAGGTCAGGCCGCGGTATGTTGTCAAGACAGACATCAGCACCCTTCTTACTGGTCTCAAGCATCATCCCGAGCGTACCGATAACCCCCGGGTTACTGATGTCCTTTCCTGCCGTCACCAGATTCTGTTCACCGAGCGTGCGCATCACCCTAATCTGTGCCCGCACCTCATCTGACGACCTCAGGGTAGCAGAATCCCAGTTCAAAGCACATGATGGGTGTATCCGCCCATAGAGATCAATCGCGGCGACAATCCGGTCACCCACCTGTGCGGTATGCGAAAATATAGCATGTGCAGGGTCCACCGTGCCAATAATTGCGACATCAACGGCATTGAACTCCGCATCCGGATGGAGATGTCCCCCTACCACCGGAACACAGAATTTCGCGGATGCCTCATACATCCCCCGTATTACC
>JAAYIO010000075.1 GCA_012523385.1 Methanomicrobiales archaeon | reverse complement strand
TCACTACCCGGGATCCGCCACATCCGATCGATGACCATCAGTTTAATGCGCTTGTGGTTCGTGAACTCTTTTCTCACCGCAGAAAGACGATACGAAAAGCCCTGCGGATATCGGAGAGCATTATCGGAAAAGAGCGTGTGGCGGGGATTGAACTGAACATTCCGGAAGATATTCTTTCAAAAAGGCCGGAAGAGATTCAGTTGGCTGATTTCGCAAAAATTGCAAATGCTGGCTCGTTTAAAAATAAGATACCTATTATCTAACGTGCCACAAGCACTTTTTTCCCAAAGAAACCATCTATATGAATTCTTTTATCGCCCGTGGGTGATGCGACTTTTACTTCATACACGGGGCAGGAAAACTGCAGGCATGAGATTATTTCAGCTGTTGGCTCTGTAACTTTCAGGATAGTACGGATGTCTGATTCATGAACGATTCGTTCAAGGACAGTGCCCCCATCGAGTGTTTCCAATGCCGCCGGAAGTTTGACCGTACCCGTGCCCAGGCGTGGCATCCCCTGACGGACAAGCGGCACCCATACTTCCCTACCCGCTGCCATCTCACTTTCCGTGATGAGTTTTTTTGTGCTGAGTTCAGCTATCGCATCTCCAACTACCTCGCGGGAGAGACGGGTCTGCGCCTCTATCTCTGCTGCAGTCTCACCTGAAATAGAGAATGCATCCAGTATGCGAATCGCATCCTCCGAGAGACCAATATAGTCACTGAAACAGCCACGGAACCTCAGACTTTCGGATAAGTCTGTGCACCACCCTTTGGTCGCATCAATGATAAACGAGGTTTCCTGGGTCGTTTTTCGGATTTTGCCGCTGATGTAGCGCACCTGAATCAGACAGAGCGGCCAATATACCAGTTCTGCTGATACCAGACGTTCATTTGTTCCAAAGATGAGACCCTTCTTCTTCATCGTCCCGCCCACGATATTGAGGGCTTCATCCCGTACGATTTTAACAGGGAGTGCACGCTCTTCAAGAGGAGATGGTGTTTTCTTTGTTCGGACACTCGGGCCTGATTTCGGTTTCGGTTTTGGCTTTGGACTTGGTTTCGTCTCTTTTGGTTCGGGCGTGGCACGAGGCGACAAATATTCAGGTTCATCGAAAAGAGAGGTAATCTCATCTTCCGGTGCCACGAGAACCTTTGCTACATCCAGGATCGGTTCATGGATTACCGCATTCACATCCTCACCATCATCATCCTGTACCGGATCAGGAGTTCGCGGTGCAAGAATTGGGGTGAGGCCACGATGTTTCGTCTCCCGCTTACCAAACCGCATCCGGGTCTTCTCACGAGTAATGCCACCCATCACATAGAAATCACCAGGATTCAGGGATGACAACTCCTCAACTTCACGCTTTGAGCCAAAGAAGAGATCTACTGCTTTCAAATCATTTTCAATAGAAAGTTTCCCGATGATCTGATTATTGCACTGAGAGAGCACGTTTTTAGTGACAATCGCGGGCCGCTGAGTCGCTACCATCATGCCAAGTCCGCGTTTTCTTCCCCTGCGTGATATTTCCTCAATCTTTTTGATGGAGTCACGGCTCTGCGGAATAAACTTATCTGCTTCCTCAATGATCAAAAGGTATGGTTTGCGTTCTTCGGTTGCAAGGTCATAAAGAATATCGGCAAGGCGGGATACTTTTTCCGTCATCTCCACCTCAGAGACATCATAAATAACCGGAACACCTGAACGAATTGAATCGCGAAGAATCTCCTTGAGATTATCGACCCGTTCAATGTCATAATCGCATTCATCATCTGCCCCGATCCAGGTCAGATCAAACCCGTCTTTTAACGAAAAATATTCTCCTTCGGTATCAATGAGACAGAATCCGATATGATACCGGCAGAGCTGCTCACAAAGAACCGCAATTGTCCAGCTTTTTCCCGCTCCGGACTGAGCAATGATGCAGGTTCTTCCGGTGACCAGTTCCTGAGCATTAATGCTAAAATCCCGCCCATTTGCCTTGCCAACAACGATATCCATACGCTAACCTAATATAGCATCTCCTCACGTTTAACTGTCATGGAACATCCGGGGAGAAAACCCATATCTGAGAGGAGACAATGCATATGGAAGAGAGCCCAGGAATGAACCCAAAAATACCCGAATTTCATCCACAGGTATATCAGCCGGAAGAGGACACGTATCTGCTTTTATCAGCGGTTGCAAAAGAAATACGCAACAGTGACACCGTTCTTGAAGTAGGTACAGGAAGCGGTGTCATTGCACAGGCATGCAGTGAGCGTGCCGCCCGATGTATTGCAACCGATGTAAACCCCCATGCATGCAGGATGGCCCACAGCATGGGTGTGGAGGTCGTTCGTACAAATCTCTATGACGGTCTGAAAGGACCGTTTGATCTGATACTGTTCAACCCGCCCTATCTTCCGACAGCAGAGAATGAACGGATTGACGACTGGTTGGAATACGCACTTGACGGAGGCCCGGACGGCAGGGCGGTTATCTGTTCGTTTGCATCCGGATTGCATCGAATTCTCAAGCCGTATGGACGCGTGTTACTGCTGGTTTCATCTCTGACAGGGATTCATGAGACTCGTGAACTCTTTGCAGAAAATGGGTTTATTTCCTGCATTGTCAGTGAAAAAACAACCGAAGGGGAACAACTGGTCGTCTTCCGGATTACCCGTGATCTCTGTCGTCTTAAGTGATTGAAAGGCATCAAAAAAAAGATGAGAGATATCAGGGGAAGACATCCAGGAAAGTCATGTCCGGTGAAACATCCGGTCCATTTCCTTTTCTGAATAAGAGAGAATGACCGGACGTCCATGCGGACAGGTATAGGGTTCACTCGTGTGGGACAACTGAAGGATGAGGCGTTCCATCTGCTCTGGGGTCAGGGGACTTCCTCCCTTGATTGCTCCCCGGCATGCAATGGTTGCAATGATGCGGTCACAGCGTTCATCGGCTGATTTCCGGCTTTCAATAACCAGATCAGAGACAATATCGTGGATCATCTCCGTTCCCAACCGTTTCCCCAGAACCATGGGGACAGCCCGTATGGCAAATGCATCCGGCCCGAATTCATCAACAATAAAACCCAGTTCCAGCAGAATATCAATATTTGCTGAAACCGCTAATTTTTCTGCGGGATTCAATTCCACAACCAGCGGCACCAACAATTCCTGCCTCTGCACGTTGGTATCCCTTTGCTGGCATAACTGATCATAGAGGATACGTTCGTGGGCCGCATGCTGGTCGATGATAAAGAGTTCATCATTCTCGCGTGACGCTGCGAGAATATAGAGGTCTGCCACCTGCCCGATGATTCGCATCGGAGGCAAAAGATTGACCCCGGCGTCTTCGTCCATATGCCCCGTGAGGCGGAGCTGTTTATCGGTGGTCGCATACCGGATGTGAAACCCCTCTGATGATGCAGGCCCAAAAGAAGTATTGACAGTCTTTGGTAGTGACTCAGAAACCTCGAGACTTTGTCTTGGAATATGGGTATACACCGATGCCTGTACTGATGCAGGAGGAGCGGGTGCGTTTGCAGGCGTTGCACCATATATCAAGTCTGTTGTCTGAAGGGTGTCTCGGATAGCATCAGCAACACCACTGATGATCTCTTTTTCGCGGCTCAGACGAATCTCCCGTTTGGCAGGATGCACATTCACATCGACAAGAGACGAATCAATCCTGATGCTCAGATATGCCATAGGAAACCTCCCCTTTGCAATGAGGGTGCCATACCCTGCACGAATGGCCCTGACAATCTGAGGTGAGGTGACCGGACGTCCGTTCACACAGAGATGAATTTCACCCGCATTCGGACGGCAGTCCTCCGGACGGACAATGGCACCATCCACCCTCATCACGGGCGTTCCTGCACTGATGGGGATGATTCGCGTAGAGAGATCGGTTCCAAATACCTGCGTAATGGTATCTGCTATCGTTGTCGTGCGCTGGGTTCTGAGTTTCTCTTTTCCATTCACCCTCAGACGAAAAGCAGATTCCGGATGGGCAAAGGCTTCTGCTTCCACCGCTCGGTAGATGTGGAAAAGTTCAGTCTGACGTGACTTGAGAAATTTTCGGCGGGCCGGAGTGTTGTAAAAAATATTGTCAACCCGTATTGTTGTCCCTTTAGGAATTGAGACATCAGAAACTGAGAGTATCTCTCCGCCTTCAATAACAATTTCTGTGCCCACATCCGAGTCTGCTGTTCGTGTTACAAGAGTCACCCGCGATACCGCCGCAATACTTGCAAGTGCTTCACCCCGAAACCCCATCGTGTGAATACGGGAGAGATCATCAGGGACACGAATTTTACTCGTTGCATGGCGCACAAAAGCCATCTGTGCATCGGATGCATGCATGCCACACCCTGTGTCAGATACCTGAACCGAGGTAACATACTGCGTGTCGGTGGTGATATCCACTTTTATCATATCTGCACCGGCATCCACCGCGTTCTCCACCAGTTCTTTCACCACTGATGCGGGCCGTTCAATCACTTCACCAGCAGCTATCGTGTTAACGGTCTCATCATCTAAAAGGCGGATTATTGTATCAGAGTCTTTGTTTTCAGGCATCGCCATAAATCCGGTTACATCTTCTTTTTAAGTTCATAGATCTTTGCAAGAGCTTCACGCGGGGACAGTGAATCAGGATCAAGGTTTCTGAGTTCAATGACCGCAGGACTTTCCGAGACAGCGCCTCCCCCCGGCGCATCCATCAACAGCATCTGAGTATAGCGCGGAGCACGCTTTCCATCCGTCATTGGTGTCCGGCACCGTTCTGTTTCAAGCACCTCTCCGGCTCTCTGTATCACTTTTGCGGGAATGCCTGCAAGTCGTGCCACATGAATACCATAACTTCGGTCGGTTGCACCCGGAATCAGTTTTCTTAAGAAAACTACATCACTCCCGGTATCTTTCACCGCAAAGTGATAGTTCCGGACCCGTTTCAGATCGGCTTCAACCTCTACGATTTCATGAAAATGGGTTGCAAAGAGAGTGCGGGGACCCCGCTTTCCTGTGCCATGGAGGTATTCAAGAACCGCACGTGCAATGGAGTAGCCATCAAGGGTTGATGTGCCTCTGCCGATTTCATCAAGAATAACGAGGCTCTTTTCCGTTACGTTATTGAGAATATTGGCAAGCTCCACCATCTCCACCATGAATGTCGACTGGCCGCTTGCAAGATCATCAAATGCACCGACACGGGTAAAAACGCGGTCGATGATACCGATAACAGCCCGGTTAGCCGGCACGAAACTTCCCATCTGTGCCATGATGCAGATGAGCGCGACTTCCCGCATATAGGTGGATTTTCCGGCCATATTCGCACCCGTGATGATGATGATCTGGTTTCCTCCGCTATCCAGTTCCGCATCGTTCGGAACGAATCCTACCGATGAAAGGCTCTCTTCGACAACCGGATGACGGCCATCGGTTATCAAGAGACGTCCGGAATTTTCAATAATCGGCCGGATATATCCGTTTTCAGCGGCAGCAGCGGCAAGGGCAGCGAAGAGGTCAAGACGGGCAATTGCCTGTGATGTTGTCTGTATGGAGAGCACAGATTCACGCAGACGGGTAATGACATCTGCGTAGAGCTCTTCTTCAAGGGCACTCTGCCGCTCCTGTGCATGGGCAATCTTCTGTTCCATCTCCTGGAGTTCCGGGAGGGTGAATCGTTCACCATTCGCCAGCGTCTGCTTTCTGAGATACTCCGGCGGGACAAGAGAGAGATTGGTATTTGTCACTTCGATATAATACCCGAATACTTTGTTATAGCCAATTTTCAGGGATTTAATGCCACTTCTGTCCCGCTCTTTCTGCTGGAATGCGGCGATCCAGTCTTTACCCGTACGGCCGATATCACGGATTTCATCCAGTTCACAGCTGAATCCTTTTCGTATTACCCCACCGGTTCGTGCATGTATTGGGGGTTCGTCAACAATTGCAGTCTGAATCAGGAATACCTGATCTGCGTGGTCCATGAGTCCCGCCTGTATTTCTGAGAGAAGGGACGGAATCGTGCTGCCAGAGGGGGAGAGCACCTCCCGGATGCCAGGGAGTCGTTCCAGAGAATCGCGAAGGGAGATGAGGTCCCGTGGCCCGACATTCCCATAGGCAATCCTGCCGGCAATCCGTTCAATATCCGCAAATCGGTGAAGAAGGTCCCGGATTATTTCACGCCGGAGCGGTTCATTCAGACAGTACTCAACGGCATCCAGACGTGCCTGAATTTCCTTTTCATCAGTAAGAGGACTGATGATAAACGTGCGGAGCAGACGACCGCCCATAGCCGTTTTTGTGCGGTCAAGGACAGATAGAAGAGTATGATCCGTCCCGCCATCGCGAATGTTCCGGGTGAGTTCGAGATTCCGCATGGTGATTGCGTCAAGCACCATGCCACGTTCAGGGAGACGAGTTGAGAGGCTCCGAATGTGGCCTAGGTCAGACTTCTGCGTCTCTCTCGCATATTTCAGACAGGCACCTGCTGCTGCCACTGCCTCATCCATATCATTGCAGCCAAATCCCTCAAGCGTTGAAACGCCAAACTGCCGGGTTAACTGTGCACGTGCAACGTCTGGATCAAAATATTCTGCCCCGCAGGGGGTGATAGAAATTCCCCGGCCCTCAAGAAGCGCCTGCACCCGGGGAGACAACGATTGAGAGAGAAGGCATTCCCGCGGCCCTGCACGGTCCACTGCGGAAAGGAGATCGGTTCCTCCGTCATCTGCCTTGCAGGTGGTAACAAAAAATTCACCGGTGGTGATGTCTAAAAATGCAAGGCCAAATATCGTATATTTCAAATCCGGGACGACTGCCATCAAATATGCCTGCCCCTCAGAAGGTACCATGGAAGAGTCAATCACCGTGCCTGGTGTGATGACACGCACCACATCACGCTTTACGACACCCTTTGCTTTTTTCGGGTCTTCAACCTGATCACAGACCGCCACACGGTAGCCTTTCTTGACCATTCGGGCAATATATGCCTCTCCTGCATGAATCGGGACACCAGCAAGAGGCATGCGCTCGCCGTTCTTGTCCTTGCCGCGTGAGGTCAGGGTGATATCAAGTTCCCGTGAGATAAGTTCGGCATCCTCTCCAAACGTTTCATAGAAGTCCCCCATCTGGAAGAAGAGAACGCAGCCGGGATACCGGGCTTTCATCTCATAAAACTGCTTCATTGCAGGGGTAGGTCCATCACTCATCTCGATTCAGTATAGAACTCTACTTCTGGTGATATGAGTCTTATTGCGTGTTCATACCAGAGAAAAAAAGGAAAATTAGGATAGGGAGAGAGTATGACTGATCACGGGAATCTCGATACTGTCATAGAGAGTCTCTGTGTATCCATCAGGGAAGACAACGGTCGTCACTGCGGGGGATAAATCAACAGAGATGAGAGGTGCAAACCAATA
>JAAYIO010000004.1 GCA_012523385.1 Methanomicrobiales archaeon | reverse complement strand
TGTCGCGGTAGAATCGGAGAGCATGGTTCCGAATATGAATGTGGGGGATCTGGTCTTTGTTGCGGCACAAGACCGATACGGACCTCTCACCTCCTGGGCAGAGGGGCAGGAGAGTGGGTATGCGAGGTTTGGATCATTTCCCGATCGCCAGGGTAATCAGGTTTATGGGGATGTGATCATCTACAAACCCAATGGCGATTCGTCGGTGCATCCGATCATTCATCGTGCCATCGTCTGGTATGAGAATACCACGACTCCCGGATACATCACCAATGGGGACAATAACCCAACAGTCGATCAGGATGCCTACTATGCTGGCATTGGGGCAATTAAACCGGTTCAGAAGGAATGGATAGTGGGAAAGGCCCTCTTCTCGGTGCCGATTGTCGGGTATCTTCCGCTGCACATTGTTGAGTTTGCAGTAATTATCATCGTGTTTCTCATTATCTGGGAGTTGTATTCCCGGAAACGTGAGTGGGATGCTGAGAACAAGGAAAAAAAGGCTGAAACGACTCCTCCTCAAAAAAAGCAAGAAAAAACTGAAGCAGTCAAAAAAACTGCTAAAAAATCCAGTAAAAAGCGCTGAACCCATATATCTGGCCTCTCCCAGGCAGAGGCCATACACAACTTTTTTGTACCACATGGATCACACATCAACACGGAATTGATCCCGATGAAAGAGCTACTGGAAGATGTTCTTGAAGGACACCGACTCACACCTGCTGAGGCGGCAGTGCTTCTTAAGGCACATGGGTCTGATGTATGGGAGATTGCAACAGCAGCAGACATTCTTCGTGAACAGACCGTAGGCGATGTGGTCACCTATGTGCGCAACCAGAATATTCATGTCACCAATATCTGCAGGAATCTCTGCCAGTTCTGTGCGTTTGGAAGGCCATCGGGGGCACCGGATGCCTATGATGTCGGGGATGCAGGGATACAGGCACAGGTTACTCTCGCAAAGGAACGCGGCGTCACAGAACTCTGTTTTCTCTCCGGGGTAAACCCTGCATTCAGCGCCGAGCGTTATGCGGAGATGATCGGCATTGCGCATAAGATTCTCCCGGAAGCTGACATCCATACGATGAGCCCGGATGAGGTGACGTGGGCTGCCCGAAAGAGCGGCATCACGACTGCTGAAGTGATTGAAATGACGCGGGATGCAGGTCTGGGGACGATGCAGGGCACGGGGGCCGAGATTTTGGTGGATTCGGTGCGAAAACGCTTCTGCCCGAACAAGGTAAATACCGCAGAGTGGGCCCGGATCATCACGGAAGCACATCTGATGGGGCTGAAGTCAACCGCAACGATCATGTACGGCTCACTGGACACGGCAGACGACCGAGCCGAACATCTCGGCGTCATCCGGGACATTCAGGATGAGACCGATGGGTTTACTGAGTTTATCCCTCTGCCGTTCATTCATGAAAATACTCCCTTGCAGCAGGCAGGGCTTGTCAGTGGGGGGTCCAGCGGACGGGAGGATATCCTGCTCTTTGCAGTATCCCGGCTCTTTTTTGACAATATTCCTAATATCCAGATGTCGTGGGGCAAAATAGGTGGTCGGATGGCCTCACTGGGTCTCATTGCAGGTGGCAATGACTTTGGAGGAACCAGGTTCACAGACGAGGTTTCGGTGGATGCTGGTGCTTTGGGGGCTGATTACCTTGACCCGGCTGACATGAAGCGGATCACCGATGACCTTGGACGGGTGCTACGGCGCCGTTCGACCGTATACGAATTGCTTGACTAACCTGACAGAGATAAGACCCCTTTTTTAACACAGAGATTGGATATGTTTATTGCGCCTCAGTGGGAAAATCCGTCTGTATATTTGGCCCGGAAGGAATACGATATGAATACTGAGAAAAGACTGGTGTATATGGACCATGCGGCAACGACGGCGACCCGGCCGGAGGTTGCAGCAGCAATGGTTCCCTTTATGACCAGCACATTTGGCAATCCATCATCTCTCTATGACCTTGCAAAGGTCTCGCGAACGGCGATGGATGGAGCACGGGAAGAGGTGGCGGTTGCCCTCGGAGCTGACCCGGAAGAGATATTTTTCACCAGCGGCGGCACGGAGTCAGACAACTGGGCAATTAAGGGAATTGCCTTTGCAAAGAAAGCACAAGGCACTCACATCATTACCTCGGTTATCGAGCACCACGCGGTCTCCCACACGTGTGAGTGGCTAAAGAAGCAGGGTTTTTCTGTCACTTATCTCCCCGTAGACTGTTTTGGGATGGTCAACCCCGCAGACGTCGAGGCAGCAATCACTCCGGAGACGATTCTCATCACCGTGATGATGGCAAATAATGAGGTCGGCACTATTCAGCCGATAGCAGAGATCGGTGCGATTGCACTGAAGCACGGCGTTCTTTTTCACACCGATGCGGTGCAGGCGGTGGGGCATATTCCGGTTGACGTGCGTGCACAGAATATTGATCTTCTTTCACTTTCGTCCCATAAGTTTCATGGCCCGAAGGGGGTCGGTGCCCTCTATATCAGGTCAGGGGTTGAGCTTGACTCCCTGATCCACGGCGGTGCTCAGGAACGCGGGCAGCGTGCAGGAACTGAGAATGTATCTGGTATCGTCGGTATGGGACTTGCCCTCTCTCTTGCGGTTAAAGGGATGCCAGAGAATGCTCTGCGGATCACGGCCTTGCGAAAACGGCTTACGGAAGGGTTGCTTGCAATTCCAAAGACTTACTTAAACGGTCACCCAGAAAAGCGCCTGCCGAATAATGTCAACGTGGTCTTTGCATTTATTGAGGGGGAGTCGATTCTTTTGATGCTCAACCGTCGGGGAATTTCGGCGTCTACGGGGAGTGCCTGTAGTTCCCGGTCCTCAGAGCCATCCCATGTCCTGACCGCCTGTGGGGTTCCTCTTGAGGTGGTGCACGGTTCACTGCGTTTGACGCTCGGGGAAGAAACGACAGAGGCAGACGTAAGCTATACAATAGATGCGGTGAAAGAGGTCGTACAGCGGCTAAGGGATATGTCGCCTTTAACGCCGCCGGAGTTGCGGAGTCAACCATAGGAGGAGAAAAGAGATGTATAACGAGAAGGTGATGGATTATTTTGAGCACCCAAGAAACCAGGGTGCGATTGAGGATGCTGATGGCATTGGTGAGGTCGGCAATCCTGAGTGCGGGGATACCACAAAGATTTACCTACAGGTGGAGCATGATGTGATCACCGACGTGAAGTTCCAGACCTTTGGGTGCGCTGCGGCAGTGGCATCGTCCAGCATGGCAACAGAACTCATTAAAGGCAAGACGCTGAAAGAGGCATGGGATCTCTCCAATTCGGCGGTTGCAGATGCGTTGGATGGTCTGCCGCCAAAGAAATTACATTGCTCATTAATCGCTGAAGGCGCTATTCATGCGGCGATTAATGACTACCGTACGAAGCGTGGGCTTGAAGCGTGGAAAGAAAAGAAAGAAAGCCACGCTGAACATTAATCCTTTTTTTGTGTCTAATTTTTTTGAGATATGGGGTCATTGACTTGTCCATACCAATAATCAGAATGATTCTGGCAGGGTTCCCCGAACTCGGTGTTGTTTTTATCTATTTATGGTAATGTGAAAACCCTTCTTAAGGTTGGGTACGAATAAGACAGGTACATTCGGTATATACCCATGAATTCTCAGAAAATTGCGGATCAATTGAAGGCAGTGCGGTCCTGCCACCCGTTAGTGCACCACATCACGAATACCGTGACCATCAATGACTGTGCGAATATCACGCTCTGTGTCGGAGGGGCACCGGTCATGGCGGCAGCACCGGAGGAAGCCGCTGAGATGGCAGGGATTGCAAGTGTTCTCGTGCTCAATATCGGGACGCTCTCTTGTGATCAGGTGGAATCGATGCTGATTGCAGGAAGAGCCGCGAATGCCCGTGGGATTCCTGTCATCCTCGACCCTGTCGGTGCTGGTGCAACAAGGATGCGGACAGAGGCATCTGAACGCCTGCTTGCTGAACTGGATATTGCTGTTTTAAAAGGCAATGCTGGTGAGATTGGGGTGCTGGCCGGTATTGGCGGTGAGGTCCGCGGGGTGGACTCCGGCGGATGTGTTGGTGATCCTGCATCTGTCGTTCTTGCCTGTGCCAGGAAGTATGGCACGGTTGTGGTGATGACCGGGCCTGAGGACTTCATATCTGATGGTGAACGGACGCTCGTGGTAAAAAACGGCACCCCTATGCTGGGTCGCCTCTCGGGCACGGGGTGTATGACTGCGTCTGTAGTGGGTGCCTTTGCAGCGGCAGGAACGAGTCTGGTGGAATCATGTGCGGCCGCCTGCGCCGCATTTGCTTATGCCGGGGAACGGGCGGCTGCTCAGGCCCGTGGGCCGTATTCGTTCCGAACAGCTCTATTTGACGAGATGGCGAATCTTACCGAAGAGGATCTTGGGGCCCATGCTGATGTGAAGG
>JAAYIO010000074.1 GCA_012523385.1 Methanomicrobiales archaeon | reverse complement strand
TTCTACGATGCGCTTGTTGCATCAGGGATACTCCGAACCCGCTGTATTCTCTGCAAACGGTTTATGCTTCGTGCGGCTACCGCAATTGCAATTCAGGAAGGGGTGGCAGCCATCATGACCGGTGACAACATCGGTCAGGTGGCGACACAGACACTCGTTAACCTCGGTGTCGTACAGGATGTGGTGCCACAGGCGATACCGCTCCTGCGTCCGCTTCTGACCTATGACAAGGAAGAGATTGTTCTTCGCGCACGAATGATCGGGACCTTCCGGGACAATGCCGGAGACCTCGGATGCGTCATCGTTCCAAAGCATCCCTCTACGGGAGCAAAACCCGAAGAGATACGTGAGGATGAATTGTGCATCCCCCTTGAGGATATTCTCAAAGAAGCTCTTGCACATGCCACTGTTGTGCAGGCATACAATGGCAAGATCATCCAAGAACCATCTCCATAATTTACCCCTTTTACTGATTCCTGACGATTCAGGTTTGATCAATAAAATAAACATCTCTTTTTCCGCCTGAAAAACTCAGGAATAGTCAGGAAATTCGTTTAGATAATATACAAGAAAAGAGCAGAAAAAACGTCGGTTTTGGAGGTTTCTTTCTCTCCTGAAACCACCATTGTGCAGCCATAAGAGATTATAAAACCGTAAGTTCGTTTTCCTGGGCAATCTCCAGAAATGCACGGTACAGATAAGAAATCTGTTTATCATTCAGGCCATAGGTATTGAATTTCCAGACACGGGTAGACCCGGGGATAACGCCGATGATTCCTTTCTTTTTCAAATCCTGTGAAAGGAAATACCCCTTTTTCTTATGCGTTTCAGCCACCTTGTCAAAGGAATCTAACGTATTAATTCTCGTAAGGGTATGTTCACGCGGCATGTCACTTTCTACACGGGTGCCCTCAATGGAGCAAAGTGCATCAACCACAAGATTGCTGTTCTTTACTTCCATGTCCCAGTGAAGGACACGTTCTTTTACTGCGGGAAACGAGGCCATGAGACCGACTACCGTCACACCCATCAGCGTGCACCCCATCATCTCCACTTCTTTGATACCAAACGTCCGGCCGGTGATGTCTCCTTTTGATTTTGTCGTCCGGAATACAATATCCGCATACTCACTGGTTGTTGCAACCAGTCCTGACGGGGCGGGGGCTGCCATACTCTTATGCCCGGAGCCAATGACGAAATCAACGCCCAGCGCCTTTCCATCCACCGGCATGATGCCAACACTATATGCACCGTTTAGCATTACCGGAATGTCATACTGGTGCGCCACCTTTGCGATCTCTTTGATCTCATGAACATTTCCGTACTGGTAATCCACATGCTCGACAAAGAGAATAGACGGCGTCTGACCTGCTGTACGGATGACCTCCTCAATCCGTGCCGCTGCATTATCTGCGGTGATGTGATTGTGCTCATCCTTGGGAATCTCATGGATAACTGCGCCCGCCTGTTCCAGTGAGACAAATTCCGTATAATGCGAAAGGGCAGTCAGGAGTACCGGGTCACCCTTCTCAACCATGGAACTTGCCACTGCCTGAAATCCACGCCGGGCACCGGGGACCAACCTGACCGCATCCATGTTGAGCCACTCTGCACAGTCACGGTGGAACTCTGCAATCGGCGGTTTATTGATATAATCCAGACGGAAGGGTTTCAGACAGTTGTCACAGACTGAATATCCATCCGCATAGGCAATTGCCGCCTTCTGCGCATCAACAGTCAGACGACCGCCTGCCTGAATCGGATCGATATTAATGTAGAGCTCCTCCACATCACGGGTATCAATATCAGCAGTGCACTTCATCCGATCAGTTCCTCCTCAAGAATCGTCACCTGTTTTTTCAGTTTCTCAATCGCTTTTCCTACCAGAATCTTATGTTCATCATCGAGTTCGTGGACAGGTGCTGTCTCCCGCAGAATAAATCGTATATCTGTGAGAAGATACAACGCCTGAAACAGAGCATCTACCGCACGTCTTGACATCAGCTAACCTGCCTATCCCTCTCTATTTACTGCATAATAAACCAGACAGAAAGAACGAAGACATATTCTGGTGCCGGATACCATCCATACAAAGACAGCGGTGAAAAACGAATGAATACCCTTAAGAAATATTTGCAGATACGTATTCCTGATAGGAGATGGGTTTGACGCGCACGGTAAAGATCCCTTCAATGCTCAGAGATCTCGTTTCTTCAGCATTATTATCGGTTGAAGGCATGACATTTACCACTCTCGATGCATGCCCCTACTGCGGCGGAACGGTGAAAGGGCATGACATGCGCCGCAAACGGTTTGCTACAGTGCGAACCAAAAAAGGAAACCAGACCGTCAATGTCTTTGTAAAACGATATTATTGCGAACAATGTAAAAAACTCTGTTACGCAGAGTCACCCTTTTATCCGGATACCCGATTAGGGATGCCCATCGTTGACCTGTGTAATGCCCTCATTGAAAAACACCCATATCATCATGCCGCCCGCATCCTTTCAGCTCTTGACATTGTCGTTGACCGGGGAACCCTCAGAAATTATGATCAGCGCTCATTCCCACCACCCAATGTAATTGAGATGTACGGCGTCCCTATCCCAATGTCCATCCTTACCGTGAACGAACAGTCGTTCAGCGGCAGGAAGAGCGGTTCTGTCCCGGGGACCGAACTCTTCGGGCACGATAGTCTCCCGCCCGCAGAACGGGCACTTTTGTTTTCTATGAGAGGCAAGGGCAAAGGGAATCACCGG